>JAWVDX010000058.1:0-3773 GCA_033857015.1 Gaiellaceae bacterium | reverse complement strand
CCCGGCCGTTGCGATGCCGCAGATCCCACACATCCGCGCCTACTCTACGGGCGCAGGAGGCCGCGCAGGAACTGGAGCAGCACCCGCCAGCCGGTCGCGACGAGCGTGCGCAGGTAGAGGCGCACGGAGCGGTCGGCGATGTACTCGAGGTCGTGGGCGAGCTTCTCCTCCATCGAGGTCTCGTAGCCCTTGCGCACCTGCGCGAAGCCGGTCAGGCCGGGGCGGACGACGAGGCGCTGCCAGTAGGACGGCAGCTGCTCCGAGAGCTCGACGAAGAAGCGGGGGCGGATCGGGCGCGGGCCGACGAGGCTCATATCGCCGCGCAGGACGTTCCAGAGCTGCGGGATCTCGTCCAGCTGGGTTGCGCGCAGCCAGCGGCCGATCCCGGTGTATTCCGCGCCCGTGCGGGCGACGAGCTCGTCGCCGAGGTACGGGCCGAGGCGCTGCTCGGCATCCCGCTTGAGCGTGCGGAACTTGAGCATCGTGAAGACGGCGCCGTGCACGCCGACGCGCTCGCCCCGGTAGAAGAGCGGGCGGCCGCTCGTCACGAGCACCAGGAGCGCGATCGGGAGGCTGACCGGCAGGGAGACGAGCAGGAAGCCTCCGGCGAGCAGGATGTCGAGCGTCCGCAGCGCGACGTCGACCCCGCGCCGGTCGGGGCCCTCGGCCGCGAGGCGGGCGTAGCGCTGCGCGAGCGTCTCTGACTGCACGGGGGGCGAGGATACCGCTCCTGGCGCCGGGGCACGCACACGGTGCGCGCCGCTCGCTAGGATAAGACCCACTTATGGACACGCGACAACTCGCAGCCTTCTGCATGGTCGTGGAGCGGCGCAGCTTCTCGCAGGCCGCCGAGCGGATGGGCGTCACGCAACCGGCAGTCAGCCAGCAGATCCGGGCGCTGGAGGAGCGGGTCGGGCGCAAGCTGATCGATCGCTCCGGCCGGCGGGTCGAGCCGACCGAGGCCGGCGAGCGGCTCTACCGCAGCGCGCAGCGGCTGCTCGCCGTCGAGCAGCAGCTGCTCGAGGAGCTCGACGCCGGCGAGGAGACGACCGTGCGCGGCCGCCTCGAGCTGGGCGCGTCGTCGGGGCCGGGCGGAACCGTCGTGCCGCAGATCCTCTGCGAGTTCGCGGAGCGCGTCCCCGACGCGTCGATCGCGCTGTCCATCTTCGACACGCACACCGTCGTCGAGATGGTCGCCGAACGGGAGCTCGAGCTCGGAATCGTCGGCGCTGCGCGCAAGCACCGCTCCGTCGTCTTCGAGCCGATCCTCCGCGACGAGGTCGTGCTCGCCTGCCCGCCGTCCCATCCGTTCGCGGGCCGGACGATCACGCTGGACGAGCTGCGCAACGAGCCGCTGATCCTCATGCAGGAAGGCGCCGGCGTGCGCCAGGTGGTCGAGGACGAGCTGCGGCGCCGCGGCGTGCGGCTGCGCGACCTGCCGGTGCGCCTCGAGCTCGGCCTGCAGGAGTCGGTTCGCGTCGCGGTGCTCGAGGGGCACGGCGCAACGTTCATCTCCCGGGTGGCGGTCGAGGCGGACCTCGCGGAGGGCCGGATCGCGCTCGCGCGGGTCGAGGGCATGGAGCCGGCGCGCGAGATCTTCCTCGTGAGTGGCTCCGGTCGGACGCCGACCCGACTCGCCCAGGCGTTCGTCGACTTCGTGCGCGACCGCGCCGCATGATCGTCGAGTGGGGGCTGGAGCGGCTCCCTGCGGTGCTCCGCGAGCTCGGGGTGGCCGAGCCGGGCCTGGTCACGAGCGAGCGCTTCGCGAGCATCGATCTGCCGGTCTTCCGGCGCTTCACCGGTGTCAGGCCGCACGTGCCGGCGCCGACGGTCGAGGAGGCGATCGCCCAGCTCGCAGGTGTGGACGGGCTGGTCGCGGTCGGCGGCGGCAGCGCCATCGACACGGCGAAGGCGATGTCCGCACGAACGGGGCTGCCGGTGATCTCGGTGCCGACGACCTACTCCGGTGCCGAGTGGACGCCGATGTTCGGTGTCCGCGACGAGGAGCGCCGCGTGAAGGGCGGGGGCGGCGGCGCGCAGGTGGCCGGGATCGTCTATGCCGTGGAGCTGACGCTCTCGCTGCCCCGTCCGGACAGTGGCGGGACGGCGATGAACGCGCTGTCCCACTGCGCCGAGGCGCTCTACGCGGCGGGGCACAACGACGTGGGCGACCGGCACGCGCTCCAGGGCGCGCGGCTGATCGCAGAGGCGCTGCCGGTGGTGCTGGAGCGGCCGGACGACCTGGAGGCGCGCACGCGGCTGTTGCGGGGGGCGATGCACGGTGGGGCTGCACTGGCCGAGGCGGGCCTGGCATTGGCTCACGCGATGGCGCAGGCGCTCGGGGGCCGCTTCGGCGTGGCGCACGGGGCCGCGAATGCGCTCTGCCTCGCTCCGGCGCTGCGGTTCAACGCGCCGCTCATCAGCATCGAGCTGGAGTCCTTCGGGGAGGCGCTGGAGGATCCGGATCCGGCCCGGCGGGTCGAGGAGCTCGCGCGGCTCGCCGGGTTCGAGCGTCTGCGCGATCTCGACGTGCCACGGGGCGAGCTACACCAGGTCGCGGAGGACGCGTCCGTGCGCGGCGGTGCGCGGGCCAACCCGCGGCACGCGAGCCCGGAGGAGATCCGCGAGCTCTACGAGTCCATCTGGTGAGCCGGGGGTGGGCGGGGGCGCCGCGGCTTCGGCGCTGCCCCATCCCTAACCCTCCACCCGCCCATCTACGGGGCGAGGGCGCTCGGGCAAGGGTAACGCCGAACGACGCACGGAACTGCACCGAATCAGTGACAGCTCGTCCACGCGCGGGCGCGCCGCCGACCGAGCCCCGCGAAGGCCGCCGACATGGCCGCGGCCGACGAGAGCTGACTCGCCCCGGCGCAAATCGTCATGCGAGCGCCGCGAGCGGATTTGCGCCGGGAACTAGGCGGAGGTGCGGATGTTCAGCACGTCGCCGTCCTCGACGACGTACGTCTTGCCCTCGAGGCGCATGAGCCCGCGCTTCGCCGCCTCGGCGTGCGAGCCACACTCGAGCAGCGCGTCCCAGCGGATCACCTCCGCGCGAATGAAGCCGCGCGCAATATCGGAGTGGATCGAGTCCGCGGCCTCGAGCGCGGTCTGTCCGCGGCGCAGCGTCCAGGCGCGCGTCTCCTTCTCGCCCGCGGTGAAGAAGGTGATCAGGTCGAGCGCCTCCGCGAGCCGGCGCGTCACCTCACCGAGCGCGGAGGGGCCCTCACGGAACGCGGCAGCCTCCTCCTCGGGCAGGTCCGCGAGCTCGGACTCGAGCTTCGCGTCGATGCCGCCCGGCCCGTTCACGACCTCGAGCAGCGGCTTGCTCGAGAGCGGCTCGAGCTCCGGCGGCAGCTCGCTCGGATAGTCGGCGAGCGAGCCTCCAGCGTCGACGTGCGCGAGGATCTTCTGCAGCTCGGCGAGCTCCGCCCGGAGCTTCGTGTCGCCCGACTTCGCCTGCTTCTCGACGCGCTCGATCCGGCGCTCGACGTGGTCGCGGTCGGCGACGAGCAGCTCGAGCTGGAGCGTCTCGAGGTCGTCCGCGGGGACGCGCGTCCCCGAGAAGCCGTCGGCGACGACGAGGAGCGCATCGACCTGGCGCAGGTTGCCGAGCAGCTCGGGGCCGGTGCCGCGCACCTCCGTGACCCGGATCGTCGCGGGCGTCACCTTCTTCGCGTGCACGACCTCGGCGAGCTGGTCGAGGCGCTCGTCGACGATCGCCGCCATCCCGACGTCGCCCGTCGGCTTCGAGCCCGTGAGGGCCTGGAAGAGCG
>JAWVDX010000057.1:0-5309 GCA_033857015.1 Gaiellaceae bacterium | reverse complement strand
GGGGCGAGCAGCTCCGCGAGGCGGCGCGTCGTCTCGGCGTGGCGGACGAGCGCGGCGGTCTCCTCCTCGGCCGGCGGGTCGGGGACTAGCTCGAGCCCGTACTCCGCGGCGAGGTCGTCCAGGTCGTAGGCGGAGCGGCCGGGCTCGATGAGGTACGCCGCGATGAGCGTGTCCTCGGCCGGCTCGGCGCCGGCGCGCAGCAACTCGCGCGGGAGGCGCTTGAAGTCGTGCGCGACGAGGCGGTGGTCGCGGAGCGCGGGAACCGCCTCGATGCTCCACGGCGCGAGCGTCACGCCCTCGGCGGTGGCGAGCGCCGCCTGGCCGTCCTCGACGCGCAACGCCCCGTCCGCGGCCGGGAGCTCGCCGGGGCCCCAGGGAACCGGCACGCCCTCGAGCTGTGGCCGCTCGGCGGCGGGCAGCGCTTCGTCCAGCGAGTCGATCCGGCTGAGGAGCCCGCGGAACTCGAAGCCGCGGAACATCTCCTTCAGCTGCGAGCGATCCGGCGGGGCGAGCACGAGCTCCGCCGGATCGAAGTCCAATTCGAGGTCGCGGCGCATCGTCGCGAGCAGCTTCGAGTCGCGCGCCTGCTGCTCGTTCTCGCGCAGCGCCTTCGCGCGCGCGGGCGTGAAGGCGTCGACCGCCTCGAGGACGGCCTCGAGCGAGCCGTGCTTCTGGATCAGCTGCCCCGCCGTCTTGTCGCCGATCCCGGGGACGCCGGGGATGTTGTCGGAGGTGTCGCCTTTCAGGCCGATGAAGTCCGGCACCTGGGCGGGCGTGACGCCGTACCGCGCCTCGACGCGCTCCGGCGTGTAGACCATCACGTCCGAGACGCCGCGGGGCGTCATCATCAGGCAGACGTTCTCGGAGACGAGCTGGAAGGCGTCCCGGTCGGTCGAGACGATGCAGGTCTTGACACCGGCCTCGTCCGCCTTGGTCGCGAGCGTGGCGATGACGTCGTCTGCCTCCCAGCCCTCGAACTCGAGGTTCCGGTAGCCGAACGCCTCGACGATCGGGCGGAAGTGCGGGAACTGCTCGCGCAGCAGGTCGGGCATCGGCTTGCGACCTTCCTTGTACGTCTCGGACACGGCCGTTCGGTGCACGGGGCGCGTGTCCCAGGCGACGGCGACGGCCTTCGGGTGGTAGTCCACGAGCAGCTTGAAGAGCATGTTCGTGAAGCCGAGGAGCGCGTTCGTATGCATCCCCTCGCTCGTGACGAGCTCCTCGGGGAGGGCGTAGAAGGCGCGGTAGGCCAGGTTGTTCCCGTCGACGAGGAAGAGCTCCGCCCCCTGCGCGGGCGCGTCGTCGAGGACGAGCTCCTCGCCGGTCAGCGTCTTCGGCGACATCGCTCCGAGTCTAGTGGGAGCGAGCCGCGAGCCAGCGCTCGGCCGCGTCGAGGTAGGGCTGCCACGGATCGACGATCGGGCGGGCCGCCGTGACGGTGCGCCAGGCTCTTTCGGCGTCCTGTCCCCAGGCGCGGAGGACGCCGTACAGGAGGTGCGGCGACCGCTTGAGGCCGGCGGCGCAGAAGAGAAGCGTCGGCTGCGCGGCGGCGCGCGACGGGGTGAGCGCCTCGAGCACGCGGTCGAACGCGGAATCGGGGAGGTCGACGTTCGTGTCCTCGACGCCGCTGACCTCGACGTAGGTGCCGCCGCTCCTGGCGATGGCTCCGGCGTCGGGGCGCCAGACGAAGTGCGCCGCGCCGGCGACGTCGACGAAGCGCTCGATCCCCCGGCCCAGGAGTGCCGCGAAGCGGTCGCCGTCGCGCATCTGACCGGAGAGGAAGATGCTCGTTCCCGGGACGGCGTCGAGCGACCAGATGACCGGATCGGGCGTCGCGGTGGAGAAGGGGCCGCAGTCGGCACAGTGGATCTCCGGAGGCGACACCCAGCGGCGTCCGCACTCGCAGTCGAAGGCGATCGGCATCCCTCGATTCTGCCTGGCCGAACGGGCGCTGCCCCGAACCGCCGTCGCTGCGGCGGACATGTCTCGGTGCCTGGCACCGGGACATGTCCCGCGGGGACAGGGGGTGCGCCTGGTTGACTTGAGCCGTGCAGCGGATCCCGCTCATCGCCGGCTCGGGCGTCACGGTCGTGAACGCGGCCGACGACGCGATCGTCCTTCGACCGCCGCCTCCGTCGGAACGGCCCATCGCCGACGTCGGCGCTGCGGTGCGCGACGCATTGCGCTTCCCGCTCGCGGGGCCCCGGCTCGAAGCGCTCGTCCCGCGCCAGGGCGGACGGGCGACCATCGTCGTCGAGCCGCCCTCCCTCCCCCTCCCGAGCTCGCCGCACGATCCGCGCCAGCTCGCGATCGCCGCGACCGTCGACGAGCTGGAACGAGCAGGCATCGCGAGCGGCTACCAGACGATCCTCGTCGCAGGCGGCTTCGGCCGTCGTTCCGGACGCGCCGAGCTCGAAGACCTCGTGACGCCCGACTTCGCGCGACGCTTCCACGGGCTCGTCGTGGTGCACGACGTCGAGGCCGAGGACCTCGTCCAGATCGGACAAGCCGGACAGATCCCGCTGCGCGTCAACCCGACCCTGCTGGACGCCGACGTCGTCGTGGTCGTGACGGCCGCCGAGACGGTCCTCCACGGCGGGCCCGGCGCACTCCTCGGCGCCTGCGGCCGCGAGGCGATCCGTGCGGCGACGAGCTACTCCCTGCTCGAGACGAGCGCCTCGCAAGGGTGGCGCCTCGCCGTCGCCCTCGAGCGGGCCCTCGCAGAGCGGGTCGCCCTCGTCGGCGTCTCCCTGACGCTCGACCACCCCCGCTTCGGCGGCGCCGTGCGCGGCTACCCCTACGAGGCGGCCGCGCTCGAGCGCATCGCCCGCTCTCCGCTCCGCCGTGCCTTCGCGCTGACCCCGCGCCCGGTGCGCAACCGCATCCTGCACGCGCTCCCCTGCGAGATCGGCGTGACGGCGGCGTTCTCCGGCCCGCCCTCGGTCGCCCATGCCGAGGCGCTCCTGCGCGCGATCGCCGCCCGGGAGACCCTGTTGGACGAGCCCCTCGACGCGATCCTCATCGGCATCCCGCAGACGACCCCGATCCTGCCCCGCGAACGGCCGAACCCGCTGCTCGCCGCCACCATCGGCCTCGGCCTGGCGCTGCGCCTCTGGCGGGAGCGCTTCCCGCTGAAGGAGGACGGCACGGCGATCCTGCTCCACGGCTTCGAGCGGCACTTCGCCCACCCGACGCAACAGCCCTACCGCGCCTTTTTCCAGGCGACCCGCCTCGGCCGCGACCCGGAGCTGCTCGCCGAGCACGAGCGCCTGGCCGGCCAGGACGAGCGCGCAATCCAGCTCTACCGGGAGGGGCGCAGCTGCCATCCGCTGCTCCCGTTCGCGCACTGGGAGTCCTGCCAACCCGCGCTGCAGCGGCTCGGCGCCGTCGTCGTCGCGGGCTGCCGCGACGCCACGGCCGCGCGGCAGCTCGGCTTCGTCCCGAGCCGCTCGGTCGGCGCGGCGCTGCAGATGGCGTACGGCCGCGCCGGCGGCGACGCGCGGATCGGCTTCCTCGTCGCGCCGCCCGACTTCCCGCTCGCGCTCTCCGCGCCCGAGCCGTAGACACTCCGTTACAGGTTCTTCAGTCCTCGCCGAGATACGTCTTGCGCACCTGCTCGTTCTCGCGCAACGCCTTCGCCGAGTCGGCCAGCGCGATCCGCCCCGTCTCGAGCACGTAGCCGCGCGAGGCGACGTCGAGGGCCATCAGCGCGTTCTGCTCCACCAGGAGGATCGGTGTCCCCTGCTTGTTGATCTCGAGGATGATCTCGAAGATCCTCTCCACGAAGATCGGCGCGAGCCCCATCGAGGGCTCGTCGAGGAGCAGCAGCTTGGGCCGCGCCATCAGCGCCCGGCCCATCGCCACCATCTGCTGCTCGCCGCCGGAGAGCGTGCCGGCGCGCTGCGAGCGGCGCTCCTGCAGGCGTGGGAAGAGCTCGTAGACGCGCTCGAGATCCTCCTTGATCGCGGAGCGGTCGCTGCGCTGGAACGCGCCCATCTCCAGGTTCTCGAGCACGCTCATGCGCGGGAAGAGGCGCCGCCCCTCGGGCGACTGCGCGACACCGAGCTCGACGATCTCGTGCGCGTTCATCCCCGTGATGTCCCGGCCCTCGAAGCGGATCCGCCCCTTGCGCGGCGAGTTCAGCCCGTTGATCGAGCGCAGCGTCGTCGACTTGCCGGCGCCGTTCGCGCCGATGAGCGTGACGATCTCGCCCTCCTGCACGTCGATCGAGATGCCCTTCAGGGCCTGGATCGAGCCGTAGTAGGTGTGGACGTCCTCGAGCTGGAGGATCGGCTCGGCCATCACGCGCTCGCCGCCCGGCCGAGATAGGCCTCCACGACGCGCGGGTCGCGCTGCACGTCGAGTGGCGAGCCCTCCGCGATCTTCTCGCCGTGGTCGAGCACGGTGACCCGGTCGGAGACGCCCATGACGACGCGCATGTCGTGCTCGATCATCAGGATCGTCAGGCCGTGGTCGGCGCGCAGGCGCTGGACGAACGAGGTGAAGTCCGCGGTCTCCTGCGGGTTCATCCCGGCGGTCGGCTCGTCGAGGAGGAGCAGCTTCGGCTCCGTCGCGAGGGCGCGCGCCACCTCGAGGCGGCGCTGGTCGCCGTAGGAGAGGTTCTTCGCCAGGTCGTCGTCGCGGTTGTGCAGGCTCGAGAGGTCGAGCAGCTCGCGCGCCCGCTCCACCGCCTGGCGCTCCTCGCGCCGTTGCGACGGCAGCCGGAGGACCGCCGCGACCATGCCGCTGTGCAGGCGGGCGTGCATCCCGACGAGCACGTTCTCGAGCGCGGTCATCTGCTGGAAGAGGCGGATGTTCTGGAAGGTGCGCCCGACGCCGCGCTGGGTGATCGCGTGCGGCGGCTTCCCGGTGACCTCCTCGCCCGCGAAGATGACCCGCCCGCCCGTCGGCTTGTACACGCCCGTGAGCATGTTGAAGAACGTCGTCTTGCCGGCGCCATTCGGCCCGATCAGGCTGACGATCGTGCCCGTGGGGATCGTGAAGTCGATGTCGTGGACGGCCACGAGCCCGCCGAACTCCTTGCGCAGCTGCTGCGCGACGAGGAGGTCGGGCTCGCTCACTTCGTCACGTCCCGGAGCGGCTCGTCGTGGACGCCTTCGTGGAACTCGGCCTTGCGGCGCTCGCTCGGCAGGAGGCCCGCGGGGCGGAACAGCATCGTGACGACGAGGATCAACCCGAAGATGCCACCGGCATAGAGCGGGAGCTGGATGTCGTGGTGGAACAGTCCGAGCACGTGGCCGGGACGCTCCTGCGAGAACTTCAGGTTCAGCCAGTCACCGATCTGGCTC
>JAWVDX010000056.1:0-2648 GCA_033857015.1 Gaiellaceae bacterium | reverse complement strand
GGGCACGAAAGGAGCAGTCATGCAGAAGGAACAGCTCAAGACCGCGCCGCTCGGGAACACAGGGCTCGAGATCTCCCGCGTCGGCTTCGGCGCCTGGGCGATCGGCGGCGGAGGCTGGGAGTTCGGCTGGGGCCCCCAGGACGACGAGGACTCGATCGAGGCGATCCACCGCGCGCTCGAGCTCGGCGTCAACTGGATCGACACCGCGGCCGCCTACGGCTTCGGCCGCTCGGAGAAGATCGTCGGCCGCGCCCTCGAGGGGCTCTCCGAGGAGGAGCGCCCGTACGTCTTCACCAAGGCCTCGCTCGTCGAGGGGCCGGGCCGCACCGTCCTGCACAACCTGAAGCGCGACTCGATCCTGCGCGAGGTCGGCGACAGCCTCGAGCGGCTCGGCGTCGACGCGATCGACCTCTACCAGATCCACTGGCCCGATCCGGACGAGGACATCGAGGAAGGCTGGGCGACGCTCGCCGAGCTGAAGGAGGAAGGGCTGGTGCGTCATATCGGCGTCTCCAACTTCGACGTCGACCAGCTGCGCCGCATCCAGCAGATCGCACCGGTCGAGACCCTGCAGCCGCCGTACTCGCTCGTCGCCCGCAGGGTCGAGGACGAGATCCTGCCCTTCGCGGAGCGCGAGGGAATCGGCGTGATCGTCTACTCGCCGATGGGCTCGGGGCTGCTCTCCGGCGCGATGACCCGCGAGCGCATCGCGAGCCTGGCCGAGGACGACTGGCGCAAGCGGGATCCCCGCTTCCGTGAGCCGCAGCTGTCGTACCACCTCGGGACGGTCGACCGGCTGGCAGCGGTCGCGGCCCGCGAGGGCACGACCCCTGGCGCGGTTGCCGTTGCGTGGACGTTGCGCAACCCGGCCGTGGACGGGGCGATCGTCGGCTTCCGGCGGCCCGACCAGGTCGACCCGATCCTGGCCGCCGCCGGCCTGGAGCTCAGCGACGCGGCGACGGCGGACATCGAGGCGGCGCAGGGGAGGCTGGCGGCATGAACGGGCTCGGCTTCGCCGGTCGCCTCTTCTCGCGCTCGCGACCGGACAGCGCGACGTCCCGCTCCGTCCGGCCCGCACCCGGCGACGAGTGGCTGTCGACTGTCACCTCGCTCGGCTACGGTCACAGCGGCATCGCGTCGTTGTTCGCGGTGCTCGTGCACAAACAGGGAGCTGAGATGAGCGCATCGGGCCGCCACACACGCGACGCATGACCTCCGACGCGACCACCGGGGCGCCGCGCCGCGGCCGGCCGCGCAGCGAGAAGGCTCGCGAGGCGATTCTCGGCGCGGCGGCGGAGCTTCTTCTCGCGCAGGGGCTCGGAGCGGTGAGCATGGACGCGGTCGCCGAACGGGCCGGCGTCAGCAAGGCCACGATCTACCGCTGGTGGCCGAGCAAGGAGACGCTCGCCCTCGACGCGCTCTACCACGAGTGGGCCGCCGCCAGTCCAGGCGCGGGGGAGACGGGTGCGCTGCGCGACGACCTGCTCGCGCTCCTGCGCCCCTGGGTCAGCCTCGTCGGCAAGCGGCCGTACGGACGCGTGCTCGGCGCGCTCATCACCGAGGCGCACACGGACCCGGCCTTCGCCGAGCAATGGAGGGAGCGCTTCGTCGAGCCGCGCCGCGACCAGGCCCGCCCGATCCTCGCGCACGCGATCGAACGCGGCGAGCTTCCGGCGACGACGGACGTCGAGCTTGCGCTCGACCTGCTCTACGGGCCGCTCTACCACCGGCTCCTGCACGGTCACGCCCCCCTCACGGACAGCTTCCTCAGCGAGCTGGTCGACACGGTGATCGCCGGCCTCGCCTCCGGCCGCTGACAGGTCCTCGGCGGGTTGCGCATCGAGGCGTGCCGCGCGCGCGAAAGTCGTCAGGGCTGCGCAGCAACCGGCCTTTCGCGGGAGAAGAGCGGGAGCGACGGGACTCGAAGCCGCGACCTCCGGCACGGCGGCGGGATGGCCTTGGCGCGCGCGACGAAATCCATCTGTACGGTCCAGCAGTACCGTTCACCAAGTGATCCCGCGACCTAGCAGCGCGCTCGGCCTCGCCTCAGCACTGACGGCGGCGATCATGCTCAGCACCACGGCGGTGGCGGCCAAGGCTCCCCCGCTGCCGCAGGCGAGCGGGCACCGGACGGTGACGGTCGTCGTTCGCGGCGTCCCGACGCCGACCCAGTTCGCCGTCTTCGCGGGAAGGCTCTTCGTCTCCGGGTACGGCAACGAGCAGAACCCGGACGTGCGGGGCGGCGTCTACCTGCTGGCCGGCGGCAGGGCGATCAAGATGCACCGCTCGCCGCAGCATGTGTACGGCATCGCAGCCACGAAGGACACGCTCTACCTGAGCACCAGCCAGGCGCTCGTCGCGTGGAGCGACTGGAACGGCACGCGCTTTCAGAAGGCACGCATCATCAAGACGCCGCCGTTCTACGGGCAATTCAGGGGGCCGGCCATCGGCCCCGACGGGTTGATCTACGTCGGCGCGGTTACCTGGGGGCTTCCGCCGACACCGACGTCCAGCGCGTCCCTGCTGGCCGTCAACCCGGCGACGGGCTCGGCGGAGACCATCGCCACGGGGATCCGCCAGCCGTGGCAGCCGCTCTTCGTCCCCGGCCGCGCGCTCCCGCTCCTCTCCATTCTGAACCAGGAGGGCCT
>JAWVDX010000055.1:0-2805 GCA_033857015.1 Gaiellaceae bacterium | reverse complement strand
AGCGTCCCGTGTAGGAATCCGTGCCAGGTCGTCCGGAGGCAGCGCGAGCAGTGCGATCAGCTCGCCCGGCGCGCTCTTCCCGCTCAGCTGCGCGAAGAGCTCCGGCGCCAGCTCCACGTGGAGCCGCGCGCCTGACTGCTCGAGCACGGCGCGCGCCCAGGCGGAGAGCCGCTTCCCCGCGGGGCTCCAGAGCGAGGCGAAGCCCCAGCCCGCCGCGAGCGCCTGGTCGATCGCCGTCACGCTCTGCACGGCGAAGCGCCGCTGCCGCCGCCGCTGCTTGCGGTTGTCGAGGAGGGCGAGCGCCAGCTGGAAGTCCGCGTTCGCCGAGAGGATCCGTTGCTGCTCCACGGGCGTGACGCTAGCGCGGCGGGGAGGAGCCCCGCATCCCGTCTCGAACGGTGGTGGTCCCATGCGGATGCGCACGTTCATAGCGTCGGCGCTCCTCCTGCTCGGCACGGCAGCTCCGGCCGCCGCCGCAAGCGGGGACCCGACCGTTGCCGCGCTGCAGACGGCGCTCGCCCAACACAGGGTGTACACGGGCAGCGTCGACGGGCTCGTGGGTCCAGCGACGCAGGCTGCGGTGGCCACGCTTCAGAAGGAGCAGGGCCTCCCTGTGGACGGGGTCGTCGGCGCGCGCACCTGGGCCGCGCTCGGGCCTCTCGGCCGCCATCGCCTCGGCAGCCGCATGCTCAGGCTTGGACAGCGGGGGGTGGACGTGGCCGCACTCCAGTTCCTGCTTGCGGAGCACGGCTTCCCGTGCGGGATCTTCGACGGCACCCTCGGCATGCATACCGGGGCTGCGCTGATGCGCTTCCAGCGCTGGGCGGGGCTGTTCCCGGACGGCATCGCGGGCGCGCAGACGCTCACGGCGCTGGCCCGGCCCATCCCGGCCGTGCCGCTGCACCTTGCCTGGCCGGCGCTCGGGCTCGTCGGAAGCGCTTTCGGCCCGCGTGGGAGCGCGTTCCATCCCGGGATCGACATCGTCGCCTCGCTCGGCGCGCCGGTGAGCGCCGCCGCAGCGGGGACAGTGCGCTTCGCCGGCTGGAACGCCGGCGGTTACGGCAACCTCGTCGTCGTCAAGCACGGCGGCGGCGTCTCGACGTTCTACGCGCACCTCTCGCGCATCGACGTCCATCCGGGACAGGTGATCGCCACGGGCGCCCAGATCGGCCTGATCGGGGCCACGGGCCACGCGACCGGCCCGCACCTGCACTTCGAGCTGCGCCTGCGCGGCGCTGCGCTCGACCCGTCGCCCGCGCTCGGGTAGAACTCCGCGCATGCTCGAGACGGTGATCCTCGCCCGCCACGGCGAGAGCGCGTACAGCGCGCAGGGGCTCGTGAACGGCGACCCGTCCGTGCGCGTGCCCCTGACCGAGAAGGGCCGCGCGGAGGCCCGCGCGCTCGGCGAGGCGCTGCGCGACCGGCAGATCGACCTCTGCGTGACGAGCGACTTCGAGCGGGCGCAGGAGACCGCCGACGAGGCGCTCGCGGGCCGCGACATCCCGCGCCTCGTCGTCCCGGAGCTGGGGGACATCCGCATGGGCGGCTTCGAGGGCAAGACGCTCGAGGCGTATCGCGCCTGGGCCCACGTCCGCCCGCCCGACGAGGTGGAGCCCGGCGGCGGCGAGAGCCGCGTCCAGGCGCTGCAGCGCTTCCTGAAGGGCTACGCCGTCGTGGCAGCTCGTCCCGAGCAGACAGTGCTCGTCATCAGCCACGGCTTGCCGATCCTCTACGTCCTGCGCGCCGCCGAAGGCCACGACCCGGCGGCCTCGATGGGGCAGGCGGAGTACGCCCACCCCTACGAGCTGACCGGCGATGAATTCCGCCGCGCCCTGGCCCGGCTGGAGCACTGGCTCCTCGCTCCGGCCTGGTAGCGGCACAATGCCGGGGTGGACACGCACGAGCTCGAGCAGCGCGTCGAAGCGCACGTCCGCGCGCTCGACCTGATCCCTGCGGGCGGGAGGGTCACCTGCCTCGTCTCCGGCGGCGCCGACTCGACCTGCCTCTGGCGCCTGCTGCGGGCGCTCGGCTACGACGTCACGGCGCTCCACGTGAACCACCGGCTGCGCGGCGCCGAGTCCGACGCCGACGCGCGCTTCTGCGCGGAGCAGCTCGGCGCCGAGGTCGTCGAGGCGCCCCCGACCGGGCGCGCAACCGAAGAGGAGCTGCGCGACCTGCGCTACGCCGTCGCCTGCGACGGGCTGCGCGCGACGGGTCACACCGCCTCCGACGCCGTCGAGACGATCCTCTACCGCCTCGCCACGAGCGGGGCGCCGCAGACGATCAAGCCGCGCCGCGAAGACGGCGTCGTCCGCCCACTGCTCCCGCTCTGGCGCGCCGAGACCGAGGCCTACTGCGCCGCGCACGGCCTCGAGTACCGCCAGGACAGCTCCAACGCGGACACGACCCGCGGACTGATCCGCAACGAGATCCTGCCGCTCCTGCGCCGCCTCCATCCCGCTGCGGAGCAGAACATCCTCGCCTCGGCGCGCTCGCGGCCCCGGCTGCCCCGCGGTCTCGAGGACACGCTCCTCGCGCTGCTCGCCGACCGCTCCGGGTCGAGCGCGGCCGACCTCCCGGGCGGCATCCGCGCCGTCCGCGAGTACGACGAGGTGAGCCTCGAGCGCGGCCCGGTGCGCTGGGGGCCGTGGACACTCGAAGCGCAGGAGGCGGGTCTCTCGGTACGGTCCTGGCGTCCGGGAGATAGGCTCGCCGGGAGGAGCAAGAAGCTGCAAGACGTGTTCACCGACGCGAAGGTTCCCCGGGCGCAGCGCCACGCCTGGCCGGTCGTCGTGCGCGGCGACG
>JAWVDX010000054.1:0-2856 GCA_033857015.1 Gaiellaceae bacterium | reverse complement strand
GGTCGCCGCGCACGTTCGGGAGCATCGGCACCTTGGCGGCCGCGTAGTTCTCCTTGATGAGGAGCGCGAGCGCCCAGAAGTGCGGTGGCGTCCAGACGAAGACGATGGCGAAGAGGGCAATGGCTGGAACGGACAGGTTCCCGGTCGCGGCGGCCCAGCCGACGAGCGGGGGCACCGCACCGGCCGCGCCGCCGATGACGATGTTCTGCGGCGTCGTCCGCTTCAGCCAGCGGGTGTAGACGACCACGTAGAAGAGGTTGCCGACGAGCGCGAGCACCGCCGTCAGCACGTTGACGAAGCTGGCGAGCAGGACGAAGGAGAGCGCCGACAGGGCGAGGCCGAACTCGAGCGCGCGGCTTGGGGCGACCCGTCCCGAGGCGACCGGCCGCTTCTCCGTGCGGGAGCCCATCAGCTTGTCGATGTCCGCGTCGAGCACGTGGTTCAGGGCGCTGGCCCCGCCGCAGGCGAGGGCGAGCCCGACCATCGTCACGACGATCAGCCAGAGCGGCGGCACGCCTTGCGCCCCGACGAACATCCCGGCGAGCCCCGTCCAGAGGAGGAGCGTCATGATCCGCGGCTTCGTCAGCGTGACGTAGTCCCGCCAGGCGCCGCGGGGGGCGGGTGCGCCGCGCAGCGTCGCGGCCGCGAGGACGAGCGCGCCCACGAAGGCGAGCCCGGCGAAGCCGATGTGCGCGCCGCGCGCCCAGTCGCTGCCGGTCAGCGCGAGCAGGCCGCCGAAGCCGATCGCCACGACGAAGAGGAGCAGCGCGACGAGCGCGGCGCGGAGCAGGTGGCGGTGCGCCCACCAGGCCGCGACGACGAGCGCGACGAGCGGCGCGAGGCCGAGCAGCGCCATGGCGTCGTGCCACTTCCCCATCCCGAGCGCGCCGGTTGCGACGACGAAGCCCGGGGCGATCGCCGCGGCGAGCGCCGTCAGGCGGAGCCACGGGCCGGGGCGCAGGTCAGGCGTTGGGGCCACGCTCACGCTCCTCGATCCGCCGGCGCAGGTCGCGCAGCGGCCTGGCGCTCGACACGTACGGGACGCTCTCGAAGTTCCAGGCCGGCGGCGGCGAGCTCGTGTACCACTCGAGCGTGTCCGCGAGCCAGGGGTCGTTCCCGGCGCGGCGCCCGACCCTCGAGGTGTGCACGATGTTGTAGAGCAGCACCAGCCCCGCGACGCCCATGATCCCGGAGCCGATCGACGAGATCAGGTTGAACGCCTCGACCCAGCGGCCGCTCGCGTAGTTGTGCGGATCCCAGGTGTAGACCCGCCGCGCCATGCCGAGCAGCCCCAGGTTGTGCTGGACGAGGAACGTCACGTTGAAGCCCACGAAGGTCAGCCAGAAGTGCCACTTGCCGAGGCGCTCGTTCAGCATGCGCCCGAACATCTTCGGCCACCAGTAGTAGAGCCCGGCGAAGATCGCGAACATCGAGCCGCCGAAGAGCACGTAGTGGAAGTGCGCGACGACGTAGTAGCTGTCCGTCAGATCCTGGTCGAGCGGGAACGCCGCAAGGAAGATTCCGGAGAGCCCGCCCATCGTGAAGACCGCGATGAAGCCGAGCGCGAAGAGCATCGGCGTGTCCAGCTGCAGGTTCCCTCTCCACGTGGTCGCGAGCCAGTTGAAGATCTTCACGCCGGTCGGCACGGCGATGACCATCGAGGCGAGCATGAACCAGATGTTCAGCGTCTGCGACATCCCGACGGCGAACATGTGGTGGCCCCAGACGAGCATCGACAGGAACGCGATCGCCACCGTCGAGAGCGCCACCGCCTTGTAGCCGAAGATCGGCTTGCGCGAGAAGACCGGGATGATCTCGGAGACCATCCCCATCGCCGGCAGGATCATCACGTACACCTCGGGGTGGCCGAAGAACCAGAAGACGTGCTGGTAGAGGACGGCGCTCCCCGCGGCGCCGACGAAGAAGTGCGTGCCCGCGTGGCGGTCGAGGAGCAGCATCGTGAGCCCGGCGGCGAGGATCGGCAGCACGATCAGCAGCAGCGCCGCATAGATCTCGAGCGACCAGACGAAGAGCGGGAGCCGCATCCAGCGCATCCCGGGCGCGCGCAGGTTGTGGATCGTGACGAGGAAGTTGATCGCTCCCGCCAGCGAGGACACCGTGAGGATGTGCAGCGAGAGGATCCAGAGGTCCTGCCCGTTGCCGATCGCCTCGACGGAGAGCGGCGGATAGGCCGTCCAGCCCGTGTTCGCCGCGCCGTGCTTGGAGAAGAGGCTCGCGTAGAGCACGATCCCGCCGAAGGCGAACATCCAGTAGGAGAGCGCGTTCAGCCGCGGGAAGGCCATGTCGCGGGCGCCGATCATCAGCGGGACGAGGAAGTTCCCGAAGCCGGCCAGGATCGGGACGATCCCGAGGAAGACCATCGTTGTCCCGTGCAGCGTCAGCACGCTGTTGTAGGAGTCCTTCGTCAAGAGGTGCTCGTTCGCGGTCGCGAGCTGCGCGCGCATGAGCAGCGCCATGATCCCGCCGATGCCCAGGAAGAAGAGGGACGTGGCGATATAGAGGATCCCGATCCGCTTGTGGTCGACGGTGGTGACCCAGCCCATGACCTTGCCCTGCCGCCAGTCGCGGCGGTACGGGACGACTGCGGGGGCGCTACTGGCCACTCGTTCCTCCTGTGAAGGGCTTGCTCTTGAAGTAGGCGACGAGGGCAGCGATCTGCCCGTCCGTCCAGCCCCGGCCGACCGCCGGCATGGTGCGCAGGCCGTTGTGGAGGAGCTCCTTCAGGAGGGCGGGGTCGACCGTCGTCGGGTTGTCGGAGATCTTCGGGCCGATGAAGCCCTGCGCCGCGGGGCCGTGGCACTTGGCGCAGGTCGCGGCGAACTCCTGCTTGCCCAT
>JAWVDX010000053.1:0-5664 GCA_033857015.1 Gaiellaceae bacterium | reverse complement strand
GGGGAGCGCCTCGAGGCGCGCCAGAAACGCCTCGGCGTCCTCGCGCGTGTACGGCGCCGGGACGAACGGGATGAACCGCGGCACGTCCGGGTCGGAGCAGCCCGCCACGATCGCGGGCGCGTCGTCGAGTCGCAGCTCCCGCAGGACGAGCCGCTCCGTGCGGATCTCCATCTAGTACCGCCGCGCGCCGGCGAACTCGCGGCGGCGCACCGGGACGAGCCGGACGCGGTACGCCGAGCCGGGCGACTCCAGCATCTGGCCGCCGCCGGCGTAGATCGCGACGTGGTGGACGTAGCGCTGCGTCCCGTAGAAGAGCAGGTCGCCGGGACGCAGCTGCGTCCGCGCCACGGCAGTCCCGCCGCGGAACTGCGGGTCGGCGTCGCGCGGGATCGTCGCGCCGAAGCTCCGGTAGACGGCCCACACGAGCCCGGAGCAGTCGTAACCGAACACGGAGAGGCCGCCCCAGATGTAGCGGATGCCGAGGAAGCGGCGGGTCGTCTCGACCACCTGCGCGCCCGTCGGGTGACCGGCGGCACGCACGATGCGCACGGCGTGCAACGGGAGCGAAGCCTCTGTCCCGCGCGCGGTCAGCACGACCGCGCGCTGCCCCGCGACCCGGACGAGCGGCAGCCGCGTCGCGAACGACACCTCCAGCTTGCTGCCGGCCCCGCGCAGCACCGAGCTCGTCGCAGTGACGATCGCAGCCGGCCCCGGCGCGACCGCTCCGCCCAGCACGAGCTGCCTCACCGGCAGCCACCCCGGATAGCCCCGCGGATCCTGCGGATCGGGCTCGTCCACGACCGCCACCCGCGCCCAGGCGCCGCGCCGTTCCAGGATCACGACCTCCTGCCCGTAGAGAGCCTGCGTCTGGACGTGGCTGTCGAGCCAGAGCCTGTCGGCGGTCGTCGCGAGGTTGCGACTCCAGCCCCGCGGATCGGCCGGGTTGCCGAGTGACGGAGCGTCCATGGAGCGGGCAAGCCCGGGCGCCTTCCAGAGCGTCGCGACGGAGACGTCCACGAGCGCCGTCTGCCCGTGCGCCACCCCGGGCGCGGCCAGCGCTGCCAGAGCTGCGACGAGAAGCGCGCGGCGCATGCCCCAATGCTACGCGCCACGAAGCGGAGCGCGCGCTCCGCTTCTGGCATACTGGCCGGGTGCCTGCGTCGACCATCACGAGCCGACCGCTGCGCCGCGACGCCCAGGCGAACCGCGACCGCATCGTCGCGGCCGCGCGCGCCGCATTCGCGGCCAACGGGATCGACGCCTCCGTCGAGGACATCGCCCGGCGCGCCGGGGTCGGGATGGGCACGCTCTACCGGCGCTTCCCCGCCAAGGAGCACCTCGTGGACGCAGTCTTCGAGGACACGCTCGCCGAGATCGTCGCGGTAGCCGAGGAGGCGCTGGCCGCCGAGGACGCCTGGGCCGGATTCCGCAGCTTCCTCGAGCGCGCGTTCGTGCTCCATGCGGAGAACCGCGGCCTGAAGGACGTCCTCAACCGCTCGCCCAGACGCGCCAAGGCGGAGGCGGCCCGCATGCGCCTGCGCCCGCTCATCCGCCGGCTTGTCGAGCGCGCGCAGGCGCAGGGCTCGCTGCGGGCCGACTTCAGCCCCGCAGACGTGCCGGTGCTGTTCTGGACGATCGCCCGCGTGATCGAGGCCACGAGCGAGATCGCGCCCGACTTCTGGCGCCGCCAGCTCGGCTTCGTCCTCGACGGTCTCCGCGCCGGCGCGGCAACGCCCCTTCCCCACGCCCCCCTCACCACTGCGCAGCTCGACCGCGCCAGCGGGAGGCGCCCGTGAACGAGACGCCGCCCCCCGCAGCCATGCGGATGATCTTCGTCGCGCTCATGCTCGGGATGTTCCTGGCCGCGCTCGACCAGACGATCGTCTCGACCGCGCTCCCCACGATCGTCGGCGACCTGCACGGGCTGAACCACCTCTCCTGGGTCGTCACCTCCTACCTGATCGCCTCGACCGTCTCGACGCCGATCTACGGGAAGCTCGGCGACATGATCGGGCGCAAGCCGGTCTTCCAGGCGGCGATCGTCATCTTCCTGGCCGGCTCCATGCTGGCGGGGCTCAGCCAGTCGATGGTCGAGCTGATCGGCTTCCGCGCGCTGCAGGGAATCGGCGCCGGCGGGCTGATGGTCGGCGCGCAGGCGATCATCGCGGACATCGTCCCGCCGCGCGACCGGGGCAAGTACATGGGGCTGATCGGCTCCGTCTTCGCGGTTGCCTCGGTGGCGGGCCCGCTGCTCGGCGGGTTCTTGGTGGACAGCCTCTCCTGGCGCTGGATCTTCTACGTCAACATGCCGGTCGGCGCCGTGGCGATCGTGATCGTGGCGTTACGCCTGCACCTGCCGGTGCGGCACCTGCGCCACCAGATCGACTTCCTCGGCGCGGCGCTCCTCACCGCCGGCGTGACGGCGCTGATCCTCGTCACCACCTGGGGCGGCACGCAGTACGCCTGGGGCTCGCCGACGATCCTCGGCCTCGGGGTCGGGGGCGTGCTCCTGCTGGCGGTCTTCATCTGGCAGGAGCGCCGCGCGCCCGAGCCGCTGATGCCGCCGGAGCTCTTCCACTCGAGCGTCTTCAGGGTCGCGAGCGCGATGGGCTTCTCGATCGGGATGGCGATGTTCGGCGCGATCATCTTCATCCCGGTGTTCCTGCAGGACGTGTTCGGCGCCAGCCCGACGAGCTCCGGCCTCCGGATGATCCCGCTGATGGCGGGCCTGCTGGTCGCGGCGATCGGCTCGGGGCGGGCGATCAGCCGCATGGGCCGCTACCGGGTCTTCCCGATCGTCGGCACGGCGATCCTCATCGTCGGGATGTTCCTGCTCTCGCTGCTCGGCGTGGCGACGAAGCCGTGGGTCGCGTCCCTCTACATGGTCGTCGTCGGCGTGGGCATCGGCCTCGTCATGCAGGTCATCGTGCTCGTCGTTCAGAACGACGCCGACCCGGAGCACATCGGCGTCGCGACCTCGACGGCGACGTTCTTCCGCTCGCTCGGCGGATCCTTCGGCGTCGCGATCTTCGGGGCGATCTACGCGTCGCGCCTGAACGCGGGGATCCACCGCCTGCCGGCCGAGGCGCAGCAGGCGCTCGCCAAGGTGCGGCCGACGCCGGAGAACATCAAGCACCTGCCGCCGACCGTGCGCCTCGACTTCCTGCACGCGTTCTCGCACGCCCTCCACGGGGTGTTCCTGTGGGGGATGGCGATCGCCGTGGTGCCTTTCGCTCTCTCCTGGCTGCTGAAGGATGTCCCGCTGCGGACCACCCTGCACAAGACCGATCTCAAGGTGGAAGAGGCCGCAGCCGGCGGAACCGGGAGCGAAGCGCTAGCCGAGCCGGTCGCCTAGCCGACCGCGGAGGGTCCGGGCTAGGCGGTCAAGGGCCCACACTGCGACGACCGACGGGATCCCGTACATCGGCCCGATCAGGAACCCGAGCGCCGCGGTCGACGATTGCTCATGGGGATTGAGGGCCAGCACCTGCCCCAAGACGACCCAGGCTCCTGCAGCCAGCGTCGCGACGATCGCGCCAAGGCGGCTCAGCTGCTGCCTGTCGCGGAGCACGGTGGCGACCACGAATGGCGGGATGGAGACGACGAAGACAAAGAGCCAGCCCGCGGTATCCCCCTCGAGATCGCCCCAGACGAGCCAGGACCACAGGACGGGGGCTGCGCACACGAGCGTTCCGAAGGCTGCGATGGCGCGTACGTCCCGGCTGTGCATGACCCGACCATAGGCGGACGTCGCATCTGTTCGCGCCGGGGATTGCCCTAGCGTCCTGAGCCGAGCCTGTCGCGTAGTGCGACCACGTCGCCGACCACGACGAGCGCCGGCGCCTCGAGTCCCGCCTGCTCGACCGCCGCGGCCAGCTCGGAGAGCGGCGCCGAGACGACACGCTGCTCGTTCGTCGTTCCCTTGGAGATGACCGCCGCCGGGGTCTCGGCCGAGCGACCCGCCGCGACGAGCCCGTCCACGAGCCGCCCCACGCGGGCGAGCCCCATGAAGAACACGAGCGTCCCGGGCGCGTTGGCAAGCGCGGCGAACTCCGGCGAGGCGCCGTCGCAGGCCTGCCCCGTCGCGATCGTCACCTGCTGCGAGACGCCGCGGTGCGTGATGGGAATCCCTGCCGCGCCCGGGACGGAGCCGATCGCCGAGACGCCGTGCACCACCTCGAACGGGACGCCGGCCTCCGCGAGCGCGAGCGCCTCCTCGCCGCCCCGCCCGAAGACGAACGGGTCGCCGCCCTTGAGGCGCACAACCTCCTCGCCGGCGAGACCGTGCTCGACGAGGAGCCGGTTCACCTCCGGCTGGTCGTGGCGGTCGCGTGCGACGAGCAGCGCCCCCTCAGGCGCCTCGGCGACGAGCTCCTCCGCGACGAGCCGGTCGTAGACGACCACCTCGGCGCGGCGCAGCAGCTCGAGGCCGCGCACCGTGATCAGGCCGGGATCGCCGGGGCCTGCCCCGACCAGGTACACCGTCACTTCGGGCCCAGCTCCTCCTCGACGAGCTGCTGGAAGTACTCCTTGCGCTCCTCGTAGGTGGCGAACTTCTCCTTCGCGGCAGGTCGCAGCTCCCGCAACCGCCGCGCCAGCGCGACGTAGCGCTCGTCGTAGCGCTCGGCGATCTCGTCCCGCATGCGCTGCGCGAGCGCCGGCGAGGCGCCGCCGGTGGAGATCGCGACGGCGATCGGCCCGCTGCGGTGCACTGCGGGGAGGATGAAGGAGCAGAGATCCGGCTGGTCGACGACGTTGCAGAGCATCCCGCGCGCCTCCGCGTCCTGCGAGACGCGCTCGTTGAGCTCGCGGATGTCCGTCGCCGCGACGACGAAGAGCTGCCCCTCGAGGTCGGCGCTCTCGTAGGCGCGCTGCCGCCACTCCGCCGCGAGCGCCTGCACCTCGGGGAGCGCCTCGGGCGCGACGACGGTCACGAGCGCCCCGCACGCGACGAGCCCGACGATCTTCTCGTGCGCAATCTTCCCGCCGCCGACGACGAGGCAGCGCCGCCCCTCCAGGTCGAGGCACGCCATGTAGTACTGCTTCTCCTCCATTACCAGGACAGTGCCAGCAAAGCCGGCAGCGCGTGAGCTACGCCCCCAGGTGCGCCGAGAGCGCTGCGTCGACCGCAGCCGCTCCGCCGTCGAGCCAGGCCGCGTTGATCGCGACGAACGGCTCCCAGTCGGCAGGCACCGCGTCCTGGGGGGTGATCGCCTCGACCGGGCATTCCGGCTCGCAGGCGCCGCAATCGATGCACTCCTCGGGATCGATCACGAGCATCTTGTCCGCCTCGTGGATGCAGTCGACCGGGCAGACGTCGATGCAGGACTTGTCCTTCGTGTCGATGCAGGGCTCGCCGATGACGTAGGCCACGTGGTTCTCCTTCGCGGGGGTTGGACTCAGATACCGACGGTGTGGAGCCGGGCTCCGGAGCGGTCGAGCCGCACGGAGAGCTCGAGGCCGTCGGCGCCGATGCTAACGACGTACGCGCCGGGACCCGCCGATTGAACGGAGATCTTCTCGAGCGTCTTGCCCTCGAGGGAGCTAAGCGCCTCCGTGATCTCCTTCGTGCTCTCGGAGAGCTCGCGCCCGCCGGGGAGCTTGCGGTACAGCTTCAGCGTCGCGGTCTCGCCCTCGGGGCCGTAGATCCCGCGGATCCGTCCC
>JAWVDX010000052.1:0-3882 GCA_033857015.1 Gaiellaceae bacterium | reverse complement strand
CGACCACACGCGCCGCCGCCAGCGCCTCCGGATCCGCGACCTCGTCAGCGTCCGGATCCGCGCTCGCTTCGAGGCCCAGGACGCCGTCACGTGCGTGATTCCAGGCCACGAGCGAGCCGGGGAGGAGCTGGTCGCGGACGAGATCCTCGTCGAGGACAGCCTGCTCGCGTTCAGCTACCGCGGCGTCTGCGGATACGGCTCGACCTTCGACTACGCCGGCTAGAGCGGCGCGCCGCGCCGCGTTCAAATGACAACGCGCCATTCCGCTGCTATACCTAATGGAGGACGGCGCCGAGCCACACGCGCGCCGCACCCCAAGGGCCGCACTCCATTGGCCCGTGATAACCGTCCTCAGCAGCGTAGGCCGGGTCAGCCGCAACCACCACCAGGCTTGCCAGGCAGGAGCCGTCGTCTGCAATGGACAGGAACAAGATCTTCTCCCGCATCTGGGACCTCTACGAGAGCGGCGGTCTCCTGGCCATGTGCGCGTGGTGTGGTCGGGTGCGGATCGACGACGGCTGGCTCTTCCCGCCAAAGGCGGCTCTGGTCGCCATCGACGAGCCGAGCGTGATCTCGCACTCGATCTGCGAGCTGTGCTCGACCAGTTTCGGGGAACGCCTCAGCGAGCATGCCTATACTCGGACGGCGGGAGCTCTAGAGAACCTGGCTCCCGCAAGCTAGAGCGGGGCCGCAAACACCTTGGCCCCGCGAATTTCCGCCCTCAGCAACGTGGCCGGACGCCCACCCGCTGAGGGAGAGGGGCGGTTCGCCGCTCTTGCTTCGAAGGGAGCTCCTGATGGCCGATGACGTGAGTCCTTCGCACCTCCGGGTGCTGATCGCGAACGAGAAACGCGACAGGCTCGAGCTGCTCGCAGCGGTCGTCATCGGCCTCGGCCATGACGTGATCGCCCGCGAGATCTACGTCAAGGAGGTCGGGGTCGCGACGGCGCGAGAGCAGCCGGACGTCGCCCTGGTCGGGCTCGGCTCGAGCTCGGAGCATGCGCTCGACCTGATCACGGAGATCGTCCGCGAGGCCGCGTGCCCCGTGATCGCCATCCTCCACGCGGATGACCCCGCGTACGTCCACGAGGCGGCGAAGCGCGGCGTGTTCGCCTACATCATCGAGGGCACGCCGGCCGAGCTGCAGAGCTCCATCGACATCACGCTGCAGCGCTTCGCCGAGTATCAGAACCTGCAGGGCGCCTTCGGGCGGCGCGCGCTGATCGAACAGGCGAAGGGCATCCTCATGGCGAGGCACTCGATCAACGCCGA
Organism: Gaiellaceae bacterium; assembly: GCA_033857015.1. Classification (GTDB taxonomy): domain Bacteria; phylum Actinomycetota; class Thermoleophilia; order Gaiellales; family Gaiellaceae; genus JAWVDX01. Next base: position 2,610 of record JAWVDX010000052.1, on the reverse strand, counting down.
CAAGGCGTTCCAGCGGCTGCGCGACCACTCCCAGCAGACGGGCCGCAAGCTCGGCGACATCGCTGCCTCCGTCGTCGACAGCCATCTGCTCCTCGTTGCCCCAGCTGCTCCATCCGGGCCGCCGCCGGTGGCGCCTGCGGACTGAGGCTCGGCGTCACATCTCGTGGAGCGACGGGTCGTGGCAGAGATCGAGGGGCAGGATGCCTTCCGCGCAGAGCTCCGGGACCGGCGCGTGGATCGCGAAGGCGCTGCGCAGGTCTGCGGTGAACCAGACGTGGAGCATCTCGCTTCCCTGGCGGGCGACCGCTCCGCGCGGGCACGTCCCGTCGGGATGTGGGGCGAGGCCGCGCTGACGCCCGCGGGCGCAGACGCGGTGCGTGTGCCAGCGGGTGAGCGGTCCGCCGGGAGTCGGGCCGTGGACGCGGCGCGGGACGCTGAACATCGCCCCGACCAGGACGAGCGCACGCCCGGGGACGTTGGCGTAGATCAACGCCTCCGGCCGCGCCGGGTCGAGGTAGCGGCGGTCGTCGGCGAACCGCCGGCTCTCCGCGTGCAGGTAGCCGACGCCGGTGCCGGGCCCGCGGCGTGCGGCGTGCGTGTCGAACCCGTCCAGGCGCGCGCGCCGGCCGTCGCGCCAGGGTGCGCTCGCCTGCCGCAGCCGCGCGAGCAGCCGGGTGGCGGCGCGGCGCTGATCCGCAGTCGCGAGCGCGACCGAGGGGTACTGCTGCAGCATCTGGGCGGGCCCGCGCAGGGTGTCCGCGGGCAGGAGCGGGCCCTCGTAGCCCGCCTCGGCGCTCCGGACCACCACGACCGCGCAGACGAGCGCCGCGACGAGCAGGTAGAGCGCCGAGCGGACCGCCGAGCTCATGCTCCTGAGTATGCGCCCCTCAGGCGACGTCGACGACGACCTTCAGGAGTCGCGGGTCGAGCCTGGTCGCGCGCAGCGCCGCGTCCGTCGCGGCGAGCGGGTAGCGCTCGTCGACGAGACCGTCGAGGTCGACCCGGCCCGCGGCCGCGAGCGCGATCGCCGTCGGATAGGTGTTCGCGTAGCGAAAGGTGCCGGTGAGGACGAGCTCGCGCTGCTGCAGCGCCGCGACCGGCAGCCGCGCCTCGAGGCCCGGCCCCATGCCGACGAGCACCGCAGTGCCAGCCGGACGCAACGCGAGCAGGCCGGCTCCCGTCACCTCGGCGTTGCCGCTGCACTCGAGCAGGACGTCGAAGGGCCCGTCCGCCGGCACGAGCGCGCGCGTCGAGGTGTCGATCGCGGCGGTCGCCCCGACCTGCAGTGCCCGCGTGAGCCGCTCCGCGTTGACGTCGGCGACGGCGAGGGTCGTCGCGCCCGCGGCCCGGGCCGTCTGGACGGCGAGGTTCCCGATCGGCCCGGCGCCGGTGACGAGCACGCGGCTCCCGAGCCCCACTCCGCCCTTCCAGCACGCCCAGATCGCGACCGACAGCGGCTCGAGCAGCGCTCCGCCGGTGTCGCTGAGCCCGTCCGGCAGCGCGAAGGCGTAGTCCTCGTGGATCGTGACGTAGCGGGCGAACGCCCCGTCGACCGGTGGCGTCGCGAAGAAGCGCACGTCTGCGCAGAGGTTGTAGCGGCCGTGCCGGCACTCCTCGCAGCTGCCGCACGGAACGCCAGGCTCGAGCGCGACCCGCTGCCCGACCGGATGGCGCTGCGCACGGGCGCCGCGCTCGACGACGACCCCTGCCACCTCGTGCCCGAGCACGAGCGGGCGCTCGACGACATAGGAGCCGATGCGGCCGTGCTCGTAGTAGTGCACGTCGGACCCGCAGACCCCGACGGTGCGCACCTCGACGAGGACCTCCCGCTCGGCGGGGGTGGGCACCGGCCGCTGCTCGATCCGGATGTCTCCCGGCTCGTAGAGCACGGCGACCGTGTTCACGCGGGTCAGGAGCGCTCCTCCACGAGCGCCTCGAGTGTCGCACGGGCGCCCCGCTCGTGCAGCGAGTCGAGCGCGGGCAGGTAGGCGCCGACGAAGCGCTCGTCCTCGACCAGGTCGCCGAACAGCCGGCGGTTCGAGATGAACGCCAGCGGATCCGCGCGCTGGCGATGGGCCAGGGCCATGAGCTCGTCGCGCTGGCGGTCGACCACCTCGATCGGTGCGCCGCGCTCGTCGACGCCTTCGGCGTAGCGCGCCCAGCTGGCGACGATCGCCGCCGAGCGCGCGATCTCGCCGCCGCTCGCGAGCTGGCTGCGGACGACCGGGAGCAGGAACTTGGGAATCCGGTCGGACGTGTATTCGCACAGCCGTGCGATCGTGTCGCGGATCTGCGGATTCGAGAAGCGTTCGATCAGCGTGTGCTTGTACTCGTCGAGGTCGATCCCTGGCACCGGCTCGAGCGTGGGGGTCGCCTCCTCGTCCATGTAGCCGAGGAGGAACGTCCTGAAGAGCGGATCCCGAGCCGCCTCGTGCACCAGCTCGTAGCCGCACAGGCGCCCGAAGTAGCAGAGCCCTTGATGGCTCGCGTTGAGGAGCCGCAGCTTCATCAGCTCGTAGGGCTCGACGTCGTCGACGAGCTGGACGCCGACCCGCTCGAGCGGCGGGCGCCCGCTGGAGAACGAGTCCTCGAGCACCCACTGGACGAACG
>JAWVDX010000051.1:0-3071 GCA_033857015.1 Gaiellaceae bacterium | reverse complement strand
GTCGCGCGGTGGCGCGGCGTGCCGCTCTCCTACGTGCTCCGGCGCGCCGGCCTGAAGCACGGGCGCGCGGTCGACGTGATGCCGGAGGGCCTCGACAGCACCGTCGTGACGGCCGGTGTCGACACCGGTCACGTCCGTCGGCCGCTTCCTATCGAGAAGGCCCTGCACGACGCGCTCGTCGTGTACGAGATGAACGGCCAGACCCTGCCACCCGATCACGGCTTTCCGGTGCGCCTGCTGGTCCCCGGCTGGGTGGGCGTCGCCAGCATCAAGTGGCTCGGGCAGATCGAGGTCGCGGACCACCCGCTCTTCTCACCGTGGAACACGACCCAGTACCGTCTCACCGGCCCGACGTACTCGGCCGACGGGCCTCCGCTCTCCAACCAGGCGGTCAAGAGCGCCTTCGAGCTTCCCTTCCCCGCGACGTTTCCGGCCGGCTCTCGTCAGATCCTGACGGGCCGCTCGTGGTCGGGAGCCGGCTCGATCCGATCGGTCGACGTGAGCACCGACGGCGGCGCGACCTGGTGCCCTACGTGGCTGCAGCGGCCCTATTACCCGAATGCCTGGGTGCGCTGGAAGCTCGCCTGGACGCCGCCAGCGGCCGGCAGCTACCAGCTGCTCGCGCGCGCCACCGACTGCGAGGGCCGCACCCAGCCCGACGCCGTCCCGTTCAACGACCTCGGCTACGTGTTCTGGGCGGTGGTCAAGCACCCGGTCGTCGTCACCTGAGCGGACGAACGGCGCTGCTCCTCCCGGCAACGGATACTTCCAGGGAAGTCCGGTCGAGAGGAGCACCCGAGAGATGGACGCCGACGAGCTGCGCGCGCTGCAGGCGCCGATCAAGGAGCGCTACCGCGCGGAGCCCGAGGATGCGGTGATCACCCTGCGCGCTGCCGGCACCCTCGACTCCGAGGGCATCGCGTGCCGGGTGGAGACGGGCCGCGCGCTCGTGCATGCCGGGCTGCACCCTTCGACCGGTGGCACCGGTGAGCTCGCGTGCTCGGGCGACATGCTGCTCGAGGCGCTCGTCGCGTGCGCAGGGGTCACCCTGCGCGCCGTGGCGACCGCACTCGAGATCCCCGTCGCGGGCGGCACGGTCTCGGCCGAGGGCGAGCTCGACGTGCGCGGCACGCTCGGCGTCGACCGCGAGGCGCCGGTCGGATTCCGCGCGATCCGGCTGCGCTTCGCGGTCGAGACCGATGCGGGCGCCGAGCAGCTCGCCAGCCTCCTCAAGCTGACCGAGCGCTACTGCGTCGTGCTCCAGACGATCCGGGGCGGCGTCCCGGTGACGGCGACGCTGGACGGGCGCTGAGTCTCAGGCGTCGGCGCGCGGAACCCGGGTGTCGAAGCGCTGCGCCACGATCTCGACGCCGTCCTCGTAGGCGCGCAGGTCGGTCTCGACGATGAACTCGCCTGCCGTGCAGCGCATGCGCGCGTCCGCCTCGACGCGCACGTCGAAGCCCGGCCGGAAGAGCGATACGCGACGCACGCAGCGCACCTCGGCGGAGAGGGGGTCGTTCCGCTCGATCGTGTACAGGTTCTCGCCGAACTCCTCGATCTCGAGATCGAGATCGGGCACGCGCGCACGACCCGCGAGGAAATCGGGCTGGCTGCGCAGCTCGACGCGGCCCGTCGTCACGTTCTCGCGTCGCACCTGGCTCATCGGGCTGGCACTGATCCACTCCTGAGGGACGACAGCGACATCCTCCGCGGCGCCGGGCGTCCAGGAGGCGACCTCGCCGAGCAGTGGCAGCTCGAGCTCGCTGCCGGCGCAGAGGACGTCGAGCGTGACGGGCTCCGGCGACGGCCAGATCCATGGCCAGTAGGTCGGCGACAGCGCGAGCCGCAGGCGCTGGCCGGGCGCGAACCGGTGCCCGGCGGCATCGAGGCGGAACGCCACCGACACCTCCGCGCCGGGCTCGAGCGGCACGGCGCGGTCGTGGCCGTCGCGGTGAGCGAGGTTCAGGATCCCTCGTGTCACGAGCAGGGACTCGCCGGTCGGCGCGACGTCGCAGAGCCGGGCCGCGACGAACGCCTGCGGCCGATCGGAGCGCAGGCGCAGCCGCAGCAGCGGGAAGCCAAGGACCTCGAGCGGCGTCGCCAGCGGCCGGCTGTCGAACACCAGTGACAGGGCATCGTCACTGCGCTGGTCGAGCGGCTGGCTCGGGCCGCCGTACGGGCACCAGTTTCCCGCAGCGAGCCCGGCGGTCTGGGTCGAACCGATGCGGCGCTCGCCGGTGCTCCCTCCGCCGCTCGACAGCCCGTCTGTGCCGAGCGACAGCACCATCGTGGCCGGCGTCCGGAGCGTCGAGGAGGCCACCCAGCGTCCGCGTCGGCGTCGCTGCAGGGCGGCCGGAACGTCGTACTCCTGGATGTACGCCCGCAGCACCGGCGTGTGCTCGTAGCCGTTCTCGTCAGCTCGCAGGTAGCGGCCGAAGAAGCGCGCGCACTCGCCGAGGAAGTCGATCTGCGGGCCCGGATCGGTCGCATGCGGATAGCCGTGCGCCCACGGGCCGAGCAGTCCGAAGCGAGTGCCGGGGAGGTGTTCGACCAGATCGAGCACGGCGTTCCGGTAGGGATCCGACCAGCCGCCGACCGCCAGGACGGGACAGGCGATCGCGTCGTACTCGAATGCGACAGAGCCGTGCCGCCAGTAGCCGTCCTCGAGCTGGTGCGAGAGCCAGCGCTCGATCATCGGCGGCGCGACCTCGAGGCGCGCGCGCCACTGCTCGCGCCAGCGATCGCCGACGATCGCGGGGTCGGGCGGACGCGCGTCGTACGCGAGCATCGTGGTCGCCCACGAGAGCATGTCGTGCGCGTTCACGCTGCCGCCCGTGTAGTGGCAGTCGTCGGTGTAGCGTCGCACCGCCGAGTTGACCGACACGACCGCGGCGAGCGCGGCCGGTCGACGGGCGGCGACCTGGAGCCCGTTGAAGCCGCCCCAGGAGTAGCCGATCATGCCCACGCGCCCGTTGCTCCACGGCTGCGCGGCGATCCAGGCGATCGTCTCGATGATGTCGGCGTGCTCGAGCTCCAGGTACTCGTCCTCGAGCAGACCCTCCGAGTCTCCC
>JAWVDX010000050.1:0-2554 GCA_033857015.1 Gaiellaceae bacterium | reverse complement strand
GCGAGTACCACCCGAGCCAGATCGAGCGGATCGCCTTGCGCGCCTTCGAGCTCGCGCGCAGCCGCCGCAAGAAGGTGACCTCGGTGGACAAGGCCAACGTGCTCGCCACGTCGAAGCTCTGGCGCGACGTCGTCACCGATGTCGCCCGCGACTATCCGGACGTTGAGCTCGAGCACATGCTCGTCGACAACGCGGCGATGCAGCTCGTCACCGCACCGGACCAGTTCGACGTGCTGCTGACCGAGAACATGTTCGGCGACATCCTGTCGGACGAGGCTGCCGCACTCTGCGGCGGGCTCGGCCTCGCCGCATCGGCCAGCCTCGCCGACGGCGGCCCCGGGATCTTCGAGCCGGTGCACGGGTCCGCTCCTGACATCGCCGGCAAGGGCAGCGCGAACCCGACCGGGATGCTGCGCTCGACCGCGATGATGCTGGAGCTCGCCTTCGAACAGCCCGAGGCGGCCGACGCGCTGCGCTCCGCGGTCGACAAGGCGTTGCGCGAGACGCCGACGCCCGACATGGGCGGCTCGTCGACGACGAGCGAGTTCGCGGACAAGATCGTCGAGATCCTGAGCCAATAGCCGGGAACGCGGACCAGCTGGCGGCCCTCGCCGCTGCCGCCGCGGCCCTCGAGGCTGCGGGAGTGCCGCACTGGCTCTACGGCAGCTGGGCGGCCGACTTCCACGCAGGCGCGGCGCGGGCGGAGCACTCCGACGTCGACCTCGTCGTCTGGAGTCACGACACCGACGACGCGGTCGCGGCGCTGCGGAGCGCCGGCTTCGCCCCGGTGGACGACACGCACCTGGAGCGGGACGGCGTCCAGCTCGACCTCTCGGTCGTGGAGACCGACCTCGCGGGCAACGTCCTCTTCACGGGCGACGGTGCCAGGTGGCCGGCCGGCGCCCTCGGCGGCGAGCGCGCCACGCTCGAGGGCGTGACCTGCCGCGTCGTGAGCGCCGAGGCAGCGCAGTGGCGCCCATGACGAGCGTCGCCTACCCCGGCCCGGAGGGGGCCCACAGCGCCGCCGCCTGCGACAAGCTCTTCCCGGACGCGGAGATCGTCGCGCTGCCGAGCTTCGAGGCCGTCGCCGCCGCGGTGACGCGCTGCGAGGTCGAGTACGGCGTCCTCCCGATGGAGAACACGTTCGCCGGACCGGTCGCGCCGACGCACGACCTGCTCTACGACTCCGCGCTCTGCATCGCCCGCCAGACGACCGTCGGGATCAGGCACGCCCTCGTCGGGCTGGAGCGTATCCCCCGCGAGGAGATCCGCGTCGTGCGCTCGCATCCGATGGCGCTCGACCAGTGCCGCGAGTTGCTCGCCGCGCTGCCCTGGGCGACGGCGATCGCCGCGCCGACGACGAGCGGCGCCGCGGCTCAGGTCGCCGCGACGGGCGACCGCAGCGAGGTGGCGATCTCCAGCGAGCGCGCCGCGCAGGCACTCGGTCTCGTCGTGATCGAGGACGACGTGGGCGACCATCACCAGGTGTTCACGCGCTTCGTCGCCGTTGCGACCCACCTCCGCCTCGACCGCGCGGACGACGAGGACTGGCGGATCGCCTTCTCCTTCGTCACGGATCACCAGCCCGGCGCGCTCTTCCGCACGCTGGAGCCGTTCGCCCGTCACGGGCTCGACCTCGTCCAGCTGGTGTCGCGGCCGATCCCGAAGACGCCGTGGCGCTACCGCTTCGACGCGGTGCTGGCCGGGTTCCCGCTCGAGCCGGTGGTCAGCGAGACGCTCGCCGAGCTGCGGACGATGACGCGGGAGCTCCGCGTGTTCGGCTCGTATCCCGTCGCCGGCTGAAGGCGCATACTCCAGACATGGCCGACCTCTACCACGAGGGCCAGCGCCGGCTCCAGGAGCGGTTCGACACCGAGCGGCTCGCGAACCGGATCGAGGAGCGCCTCGTCCGGACGACGCTCGACGAGGGTGACGTGGCCTTCATCGAGCGCTGCGACATGCTCTTCCTGGCCACCGCCGATGCGGACGGGCGGCCGAACTGCTCCTACAAGGGCGGCGACCCGGGCTTCGTGCGCGTCCTCGACCCGCGGACGATCGCCTTCCCGAGCTACGACGGCAACGGCATGTACCTGTCGACCGGGAACACGCTCGAGAACCCGCACGTCGGGATCCTCTTCATCAGCTTCACCGAGCGGACGCGCCTGCGCTTCAACGGGGTCGCGTCGCTGCACTCCGACGACGAGCTGCTGGCGGCGCATCCCGAGGCGCAGTTCATGGTGCGCGTCGTCGCGACCGAGGTGTTCCCGAACTGCCCGCGCTACATCCACAAGTACGAGCTGGTGGAGCGCTCGCGCTTCGTCCCGAAGAAGGACTGCAGGACGCCCGTGCCGGCCTGGAAGACCCGCGACTGGTCGCGCGACGTGCTGCCGGAGGGCGATCCCGCGCAGGAGCCCGACGCAGAGGTCATCTAGGCCGCTCAACTCAAACAGCCCGCTCGCATTCAGGCGGGGTTCAGGCAGGGAGGGCCACGCTGTAGCGAGATGCTTCGCCTGTCTCTCATCGTCGTCGCCCTCGCAAGCGTCCCCGCCCTCGC
>JAWVDX010000049.1:0-4366 GCA_033857015.1 Gaiellaceae bacterium | reverse complement strand
GGTAGGGAGGGGGTCAAGGGAGTTCCCTGCGCCTACGCAGACACGTCGCGGTACCGCGCGTCCACCAAGCAGTACAGCGCGTAACACACCAGCCCCGCCGCAGTGACACCCAGCAGCCCTGGCCCGTAGCTCGCGCGCGCCAGCTTCTGCAGCGCACCGTCCAGCCCGATCGCGTCTTTCGGGTTGTAGTCCAGCGCCGCCTTGATCACGAACACGCCCACCAGGCCGAAGACGATGCCTCGCGCCACGAGCCCCGCCACGCCTAGCCGGCCGCCCCAGCGGCGCGCGGTTGCGCTCATCCCGCGCCAGCGCTTCTCGAAGTTGCGCGTTATCGCCCGGTAGAACTGCGCGAAGCCGTACGCAAGCAGCGCGGCGCCGGCGAGCCCCACGAGCCACGTCCCGCCGGGCCAGGAGAGCACCATCGCCGTCGTCTTGTGCGCCTTCTCGTTCTGCGACGGCCCGCCTCCGGCGCCGGCCACGATCTTCAGTGCGGAGAACGTCAGCCCCCCGTAGATCGCGGCGCGGGCCCAGCGGGCGAGCCGCTTGCCCCACAGCTTCTTCGGGTCGTCCTCGCGGAGCGCGAAGCCCTCGACCAGCCGCCACAGCGCATAACACGCGAACCCTGCGGCGAGCGCGATCAGCACGATCTTCCCGAAGCTGTGCCGCGCCATCGCCTGGAGCGCACCCTGCCGGCTCGTCGCCTTCCCGCCGTCACCGAGCGCCAGCTTGAGGGCGAGAGCCCCGACGAGCCCGTAGGAGATCCCCTTCGCCACCAGGCCGACCCGAGCCAGCACCTCGTACCACCCGCTCCCGCGCCGCGCCTTCGTGCCTGCATGCACCGTGAGATCGCCAGGGACAGCCACGGTGCAAGAACGGCGCCCCGCGCCAAACAGTTACGGAACTGCACCAACTCTGTACCAATCGCTTGCGCCGCCGCGCCGCCGAACTAGCGTGGCCGTGATGCCCTTCCGGCGCTTCGACACGACGACGATCCTCCTCGCGCTGGCGCTCGTCCTCGCGGCGGTGCTCCTCCTCCACCACCCCGCCCCCGCGAGCCGCTTTCGCGCCGACCCGACGCTCACCCCCGGCGCGCTCAACCCGGCCGTCACGCCCACCACCCTCGCGACGACCGTCTGCATTCCCGGCTGGACGGCCACGATCCGTCCTCCCACCGAGTACACGAACCACCTGAAGGTCGTCCAGCTCCGCCAGTACGGCTTCCCCGGCTCGACCGCCGACTACCAGGAGGATCACTTCATCAGCCTCGGGCTCGGCGGCCACCCGACCGACCCGCACAACTTCTGGCCCGAGCCGTGGCCGCGCGCCCGCGCCGTCGACAAGATCGAGGTCGAGCTCCACGACAAGCTCTGCCACGGCCAGCTCTCGCTGGAGGAGGTGCAGCGCCGGATCGCGACGCTGAAGTACCGCGAAGGCTAGGACTCGTCGACGACGACCCGCGCGGCGTCCAGCAGCAGCTGGTAGCTCGACGCGTGAATCGTCACGAACAGCCCGTGCGCCTCGAGGCGCCCGACCCATTCGCGCTGCAACGCCTGCGCGCCGACGCCGCGCTGGGCCTGGCTGACGTCCTGCGGGACGTCGTGCGAGACGGCCATCTGCCCCGCCACGTTCCCCGCGTCGTAGGGGCGGAACGCGTAGGCGAGCTCCGGCTGGAGCGCCTCGTCGAGCTGGACGTAGTGCCCGCGCAGGTTGCGCTGCCCGCCCTCGCGCGTGGCGCCGTAGAGAATGCGGACGCCCTGCCGCAGCGGCGTCGCCTCCGGGTTGAGCTCGTCCGCGTGCACCCAGGTGAGCGGCAGCCCGGCGAGGCGGAAGCGCAGCGCGAGCGGCTTCGCGCGCAGCACCTTGGCCGCGTCGTCGAGCGTCTCGATCAGCCCGGTCGCCCGCGGCGTCGCGTAGCCGTCCAGGTCACGGACGGGCTGCGGCCACGGACGGACGATCGGCCGGCTCAGGTTCGCCTTGTCGGTCGGCTCGAGCTCGAAGTCGATCACGCGCCGCCGCACGGACGCGTCCCCGAGGATCCCGGAGTCGACCGTCTCGACCTCGACGGGTGTGAGCGTCTGGCGGTCGAGGGCGATCCGGTCGCGCTCGTTGACTCGCCCGAAGGCGAGGCTCGAGCCGGGGCCCTCGCTCTGCACGGTCGTGTCGACGACGAGCCAGTAGACCGGCCGCCCCAGCGCGTGACCCTTCCCCGCGAGGAGGGCCCGGCCCTGGGCGAGCGCCTGCTTGTAGTGGCTGAAGAAGCGGATCGCCGCCGGCACCGCGAACTGCCACGAGGGGAGATCGCCCTCGGTCGAGTCGAGCGTCTCCTGCGGGGAGTGCCAGCGCTCCCAGACGAGCGCGTCGCCCTGGGTCGCGACCTCGTGGTAGATGTCGTCCCGGCGGTCGTACCAGGCCTCGACGCGCAGCGGCGGGGCGCCGAGGCGCGCGCCGGTGCCGACGTCGACGAGCGAGTGCGGGTCGGCCTCCTCCCAGATGACGTGCACGATCTGGCCGGTGCCCGGCACCGCAGCGGCGGCCCGCTCGATGAGCGTCGCCGGCGTCTTCGGCGTGAAGAGGAGCGCCAGCGCAGCGACGGCCATCGTGGCCGTGAGCGCGACGAGCCGGACGTGCCGGCGCCGGTGGACGTGGCGGACCGCGCGCAACGGGCGCCCGCGCCAGGCGAGCTGCCGCGCGCGAGCACGGATCGCGTCCCAGTTGCCGTCGTTCGGACCCCGCCCGGCTGCGGCCAGGCGTGCGCCCGGGTCGATCTCCGCGGCGCGCTCGACGACCTCGAGCCAGTCGGCGTCGTCCGGCTGGCTGCCGGCCGAGAGCAGCCGGGACGCCAGATGGAGGTCGAACTCCTCGCGCGGGAAGTCTTCCGAGCTCATGCCAGCGCCTCCTTCCGCAAGGAGACCCGCAAGGCCTCTTTGGCCTTGGCGAGCGTGGCGGAGACGGTGCCCTCGCTGATCCCGCAGATCGAGGCGATCTCGGCGTGCGAGCAGTCCGCGTAGTAGCGCAGGAAGAGGATGAGCCTCCGGCGCGGCGACAGGTCCTTCAGCGCGCTCGCGAGCTCGCTGTCGCGCTCGGGATGGACGAGCCGCGGCTCGACGAGCTGATCCTCGTCCGCGAGGTGGCCGTCGCGCCGCCGCGTCTCGAGCGCGGCGCGGTAGGCGATCCGCCAGACCCAGGCGACCAGCGGGCCGTCGCCGCGGTAGCTGGCGCGGGCCGCGAGCGCGCGCGCGAAGCCCTCCTGCAGCGCGTCGCGCGCCGACTCGTGGCTCCCGGTCACCGTCGCGAGCGCGTCGCGCAGCCCCACGTAGCGCTCGCGGTACAGCTGCTCGAGATCGAGGGAGAGTTGGTCCACGTTCAGATCTAGAGGCTCCACGGGCCCTGAATCGTTATCGCTGGCGGGTCGCCGGTCAACGTCCGCCTCGCAATGCGGAGCGCTGGAGCCCGTCCAGCACCTGCTGCGGCGTCACCGGCCCCTCGAGCGCGAGCCCGAGCGTGCTCTTCACCTTCGGCGCGAGCGCGCCCCACACCGGGTTCGTCGTGGGATAGAACTTCGCCACCGAGGCCAGGTTGATGAACACCCGCTGGATCGGGTCGCGCGCCGCCACCTGCTTCGACACCGACTTCGTGACCGGCAGGAAGCCGTGCACCTTGATGAACTGCCCGTAGATCGCGGGCGAGTAGACGAAGTCGAGGAACTTGTTGACCGCGATCCGGTGCTTCGTCGCCCTGAACGCGAGCAGGTAGTCCTCCACGCCGAGCGTGAAGCGGTAGCGCCCGCCGTTCGAGGGGATCGGCGCCGTGCCGAAGCGCAGGTTTGGCGCATCCTCGTAGAGCAGGCCCGGGAGGAAGCTCGAGCCCATCACCATCCCGGCGCGGCCCTGCTCGAAGAGCTTCCAGGCCTCGGCCCGGTTCGTGTTGCCGGGGTGGCGCTGGGTCAGGCTCTCGCCGGCCAGCTTGCGCATGAAGCGCAGCGCCGCGACGTTGCGCGGGTTGTCGATGACCCACTTCCCGTTGCGGAACCAGTCGCCGCCGTTTCCCCACATGAAGAGCGAGAACTCGGCCTGGGGCTCCTCCGGCCCGAGCGGCAGCGCGTAGCCGATCTTCCCGGTGCGGCGCTCGATCGTGCGCGCGTCGGCCTCGAGCTGGGCCCACGTCCGCGGCGGCTCGCTGATCCCGGCCTGTTCGAAGATGTCCTTGTTGTAGAAGAGCCCGCGCACCGAGCCGGCGATCGGGATCCCGTACTGGACGCCGTGGTACTGGCCGTTGCGGGCGAAGACGGTGACGAAGTCGCGCTGCGTCCGCGGCGAGAGGACGTCGTTCGCAGGCAGCAGGCTGCCGTCGCCGGCGAAGTTCGAGT
>JAWVDX010000048.1:0-4807 GCA_033857015.1 Gaiellaceae bacterium | reverse complement strand
GCAGAGCCCGACGAGGATGCCGGCCTCGACCAGTTCGGCACGGCCGCGGGCGACAAGGAGCCGGACGACGACAAGTTCGGTCCCGAGGAAGAGGACGAGGAGAAGGACGAGGAGAAGGACGGCCTCTCCCAGTTCGGCGCCGAGCTAGGCGAGGAGACGAGCGAGGAGTAGCGGTGTGGGTGCGGCGAACGCGGCACCTCGCGCTTGCCGCGGGCGAGGAGGCGCTGTCGCTGACGGCGCTCTCGCTTCTGACCGGCGTTGCAGTGCGGCTCTCCCCAGAGGGCCGCGAACGCCTGCTCGCGCTCCCCGTGCGCGCCTGGACCTGGACGACCGACGACGCTGACGTTGCACTCGCGCGCGACGGCCTGCTCGTCTCCGACGAGCCCTCGGAGCCGTTCGTCGCGCTGCGGGCACGCGATCGCGAGCTGAGCGAGCTCGGCTGGCACCCCGGTGCCGCCGCCTTCCACCTCGCGACGCGCTGGCGGCGCACCCGGACGCGTGTCCCCGCGGCCGACGGCTCCTATCCCCCGCGTCCACCGCGGCCGCGCCCGGCGCTCCCGCCGTTCCACGAGCGCGGCGGCGAGCGGATCGCCCTGCCGGCTGCGACCCGCGACGGCGACCTGTACGGCCTCCTCCATGCCCGTCGCACCGCCCGCAGCTTCGACGCCACGAGCCCGGTGACCGTGGACGAGCTCGCGACGCTGCTCCTCCACGTGTGGGGGACGCACGGCACCACCCGCCTCGCAAGCGGCGACACCGCGCTCGCGAAGACGAGTCCCTCCGGCGGCGGCCTCCACCCGATCGAGGTCTACCCGCTCGTGCGGCGGGTCGAGGGCCTCGAGCCGGGGCTCTACCACTACCTCACGCGCGATCACGCCCTCGAGCGCGTCGCCCCGCTCGATGCGGACGCGGTCGAGCGCCTCGTCGACACCGCCACCGCGGGACAGTGGTACTTCGCCGCCGCCGACGTCACCTTCGTCCTCGCGGCCCGCTTCGGGCGCAGCTTCTGGAAGTACCGGCGGCATGCGAAGGCGTACCGGACGCTCCTCCTCGATGCCGGCCACCTGAGCCAGACCTTCTACCTCGTCTGCACCGAGCTCGGCCTCGGCCCCTTCGTGACCGCGGCGCTGAACGACGACGAGCTGGAGCGCGCGCTCGGCCTCGACCCGCTGCTCGAGGCGCCGCTCGCGCTCTGCGGCTGCGGCCGCCTCCCCGCCGAGCAGAGCCGGCTCGACCCGTCGTTTGTGGCGCTCTCCTAGTAGGAGGGCGGTGGCCCGGTCGACTCGCGGAGGATCAGCTCAGGGACGAAGACGGGCAACTGCGCGTCCTCGCCGTCGATCAGGCGGAGCGCGCCCTGCGCGGCGCTCCAGCCGATCTCGAACAGGGGCTGGCGCATCGTCGTCAGCGGCGGGTCGAGCCACGGCGTCTGCTCGTCGTCGTCGAAGCCGACGACCGACACCGCGCCCGGCACGTCGAAGCCGCGCCGGGCCAGGGTGAGCAGCGCGGAGGGCGCCATCACGTCGTTCGCGACGAAGAGCCCGGTGAACTCGACGCCGTGGTCGAGCAGCTCCGTCACGCCGCGCGCGCCTCCGTCCACGAGGAAGGCGCCCTCGACGACGAGCGCCGCGTCCGGCGCGATGTCCGCAGCGCGGAGCGCCTCGAGGTAGCCGGCGAGCCGAGCGCGCGCATCCGTCATGACCGGATCGCCCGTGATATGGGCGATCCGCCGGTGGCCAAGGGCGATCAGGTGCTCGACGGCGCGACGAGCGGCGTCCCGGTTCTCGACGACGACCTCGAACCCGGAGCCCTGCGGAGAGGGACGCCCGATGCAGACGAGCGGCACCCCGGCGGCGACCGCACCGAGCTCCGCCGCGGGGAGCGTCCCGCCCGCGACGATCAGCGCGTCGACGCGCCGCCGGACGAGCAGGTCGAGGGCGTGCAGCTCCCGCTCCGGCTCCCAGCTCCCCGAGGCGACGAGGGTGTGGTAGCCGGCGCCGAGCTCGGCAAGCGCGAATTCGATGCCGTTGAGGATCGCCCCGAAATAGCGGCTCGCCGGATGCTGGATCAGGACGCCGATCGTCATCGAGCGTCCCGACACGAGCTCCTGCGCGCTCAGGTTGGGGCGATACCCGAGCTCGACGGCGGCGTCGTGGACGCGCTGCGTCGTCGCGGCGGAGATCCGGCTGTCGCGGCGCAACACCCGTGAGACGGTGCTCGGGGAGACGTGCGCCGCCTCGGCGATGTCGACAATCGTGACGGGACGATCCATCTCTGCATTCTCATCGAGAATCGGTCGCGCGTCAGGCCGCGCGCCCGCGTCGTGCAAACGTTGCACCGCATGGCCATGGGGCCGGCGCCGCCCGCGCGAAACGAGCTTCTTGCCGCGTGACCGGACCGGCTCTACCGTCGCTGCGGACGCCGTGACGAGCGGCGCCCCGGCCCTTTGGGGCCGTCCCACGAGCTGGAGGTCACACCTTGCCCAGAGCAACGATCCTGCGCAGCCTCGGCCTCCTCGCCGTCGGTGCGGCGCTGCTGAGCGCGAGCCCGCTCGTCGCGGCGCAGCCGGCGCCGGCACGCACGCTGAGCCCCGACACGCAATTCTTCGTCCCGGATCCGAACCCAGGCGCAAAGCAGCAGGAGGAGGACCTCGCCCGCACCGGCCATCCCCAGGACGCGAGGCTCATCCGCGCGATGGTCTCCGTCCCGTCGGCCCTCTGGATCACCGCCGGAACGCCCGCCGAGGCTCGCAACGCCGCCGCGCAAGCGGTCAAGAAGACGAAGACGGTCGCCGTCCTCGCCGCCTACAACATCCCCGGTCGCGACTGCGGCCTCTATTCCGCGGGCGGCGCTCAGACCTCCGCGGACTACGCCGCCTGGATCGACGGGCTGGCGAGCGGGATCGGCAACGCCAAGGCGGTCGTGATCCTCGAGCCGGACGGCCTCGCGAGCATGGACTGCCTGTCCGCGGAGCACAAGGCACAGCGGCTCGCCGAGCTGAACGCTGCGGTCGACCGGCTGGAGCAGCAGCCGCAGGCGATCGTCTACCTGGACGGCGGCAACGGCCACTGGCAGGCGGTGGGGAACATCGCGCAGCGGCTGGTCGACGCGGGGATCGCCCGGGCGCAGGGCTTCTTCCTGAACGTGTCCAACTATCGCACCACGGACGCCGAGATCCACTACGGCACCTGGGTCTCGAAGTGCCTCGCCTTCGGCCAGGACGCCGAAGAGGGCGGCTGGCGGCTCGGCCACTACGACTGGTGCGCGAGCCAGTACTACTCGCCGAACGGGCCGGTCGATCCGGACGACACGAGCACGTGGCACAACACCGACGCCTGGTACGACGGGGCGATGGGCACCGCCGTCCCGACGACGCACTTCGTGGTCGACACGAGCCGGAACGGACAGGGGCCGTGGCGGCCGTCCGCGTCCTACCCGGACGCCCAGGACTGGTGCAACCCGCCCGGCCGCGGCCTCGGCCTGCGCCCGACGGCGGCCACGGGTGCGCCGCTCGTCGACGCGCTGCTCTGGGTCAAGGTGCCGGGCGAGTCCGACGGCTCCTGCAACCGCGGCGTCGCGGGCTCGACGACCGATCCGGAGTGGGGTGGCATCGTCGACCCACGCGCCGGCGCGTGGTTCCCGCAGCAGGCGCTGCAGCTCGCGCAGCTCGCGAGCCCGGGCCTGTAGCCGTCGGTCGGACGGGGTGAGCGGGCGGTGCGTGGAGCCGCCCCCTCACCCGCCTCAGTGGCATCCAGGTCTGCGTGAAGGGCGCGCTTGCGAGCATCGCGGTACTCGGAGCGCTCGCGGCGCCCGCGCCGAACGCGCCGCTCCCGCACGGGCCCGCCGCGCTGCGGACGGCGTACCTGCGCACGACCGCTGCGCTCGCCGGGGCGCTCGACCGCTGGGGCGGGCGCAGCCCGGTGCCCCGCGAGGTCGGGCTCGATGCGCTCTACCAGGAGCGGATCATCCGCCTGCTGGCGACCGACCCCGCCCTGGCGCGGGCCGCCCGCGTCGCGCAGGAGGACGTCCTGGCGCGGCGCGACCTCCTGCGGCTGACGGCGCCCTACCCGCCCCGCATTCGCGTCCGGATCGCCACGCCGCCGGCGCCCCGGGCGCTGCGCCGCTGGTACGGCGAGGCGGAGCGCCGCTTCGGCGTCCCCTGGAACGTGCTCGCGGCGATCAACTTCGTCGAGTCGCGCTTCGGCGCCGTGCGCAACGACTCGACCGCGGGCGCGCAGGGGCCGATGCAGTTCCTGCCGGCGACCTGGCGCGCCTACGGGCTCGGCGGCGACGTCCACGACTCGCACGACGCGATCCTCGGCGCTGCGAACTACCTGCGCGCGAACGGCGCGGCGCGCGACCTGCGCGATGCCCTCTACCACTACAACCGCTCGTCGCTGTACGTCGACGCGATCGTTCGCTACGCCCGGCGGATCCGCTCCGACCCGCACGCCTTCCTGTCCTACTACGCCTGGCCCGTCTTCGTGAGGACGAGCACGGGCGTGAAGCGGCTCAACGGGCCTAGGAGGGTTTGGTGAAATGGGGCTCTGCCGGCGGGGTGCGCTGGGCGGGCTCAGGCAAGGACGCAGGGAGCGGGCATAGCAGCGCTATGGCCGCGACCGAGGACGCCGCCTGAGGTCGTCCAGCGCGGCCCGACGCCGAGCAGCGTTTTGTCAAACCCTCCTAGGTGACGCCCATGGTGATGCTGGCGACGTAGCCCTTCCCGGCGCGGCGCAGGACGAGCAGCGACTTGCTGCCGCCGTTGCGGAAGATCGCGTCCGCGGCGTTGCGCGTGTCCCGCGCGGGCCGC
>JAWVDX010000047.1:0-3252 GCA_033857015.1 Gaiellaceae bacterium | reverse complement strand
TCGCCCGAGGAGAGGCGCACCCCGCGAGCGGACGTCGGTCGCGAGTCCCTCCGGCAGCGCCTCGAAGCGCTCGAGCGCGCCGATCGCCTGCAGCGCCAGGCGCACGTCGTCGTCGCTCGCGTCCGGCCGGGCGAGGCGCACGTTGTCGGCGAGCGACCCCGAGAAGAGGTGCCCCTCCTGCGGGACGAAGACGATCCGCCGGCGCAGCTCCTGCAGATCGGCCTCGCGCAGGTCGACGCCGCCGTAGGTGACGCGGCCGGCCGTCGGGTCGTAGGCGCGGACGAGCAGCTTCGCGAGCGTCGACTTGCCTGCGCCCGTCGCCCCGACGAGCGCGAGGTGCTCGCCGGCCGCGATCCGCAGCGACACGTCCGCAACCGCGGGCGGCGCGGCGCCGTAGCTGAACGTGACGCTCTCCGCGGCCAGCTCCCCGGTCGCGGGCAGCGCGGTCGAGCCGCCGCGCATCGTGACGGGCGTGTCCAGGAGCGTCACGATCTTGGCCAGCGCAGCGCGCCCGGACTGCAGCTCGGTGTACCAGTCCCCGAGGCGCGCGACCGGGTCGAAGAGCGCGATGAGGTAGAGCGCGAACGCCACGATCGTCCCGACCGTCACCCGCTGCTCGCGATAGAGCACGCCCCCGACGACGAGCACCGCCGCGAGCGCGAGCGCCTGCGCGAGGGCGATCATCGGGAAGAAGCCGATGTTCACGAGCGAGATGCGCCGCCAGGCCGTCACCTGCGCGCGAGAGCGGAGCCGGTAGGAGCTGTAGCGGTCGTCCTCGCGGCTGAACGACTGGACGACCCGCACGCCCGCAAGCCCTTCCTGCAGCGAGCTCATCGTGTCGGCAACCCGGTCGCGCAGCGCGAGGAAGGCCGGCCGCGAGCGCTTCCCGTAGCGCCACGACGACCAGGCGAGCAGCGGCACGGAGACGAGCATCACGAGCGACAGCAACGGCGAGAGCACGACCAGGATCGCCAGCGTGACGACGAAGAGGAGCACCGAGCCGACGACCTCGACGAGCACCTGGCGGGTGAACGTCGTGAGCGTCTGGACGTCGGCGGTCAGGCGCGAGATCAGCACCCCCGCGGGCGTCTCCTCGAAGAACGGCAGCGCGAGCTGCTGCAGCTTCTCGTAGGCGGCGACACGCAGGTCGCCGAGGAAGCGCTCGCCGGCGTAGGCGCTGCAGAGCACGATCACGCGCTCGAGCGCGGGACGCACAAAGACGAGCAGGAGATAGACGAGCGCCACGACCGTCACGACGTGCCGGTCGTGGCGCCGGACGCCGTAGTCGATCGCGATCTTCGCGAGCAGCGGCGCGGCGAGCGACACCGCCGTCGCCCCCACCATCGCGAGCGCAGCGGCCGCGATCAGCCGCCGCTGCGGGCGCAACATGGGACCGAGGCGCGCGCGGATCACGCGGCCTCCTCCTCCGCGAGCGCGAGCAGGGCGCGGTAGCGCTCCGAGCGCGCGAGCAGCTCGACGTGCGTGCCCTCCTCGACGACCCGCCCCTCCGCGACCACGGCGACGCGGTCGGCGAGCGCGATCGTCGCCGGGCGATGCGCGATCACGAGAGTCGTGCGGCCGCGCATCACCTCCGTGAGCGCCTCGCGGATCTCGTGCTCCTTCGTCGCGTCGACCGCCGAGGTGGCGTCGTCGAGGATCAGGATCGCCGGGTCCGCGAGGATCGCCCGCGCAATCGCGATCCGCTGGCGCTGCCCGCCGGAGAGCGAGTAGCCGCGCTCGCCGAGCACGGTCTCGTAGCCCTCGGGGAGGCGCTCGACGAACTCGTCCGCCCCGGCGAGGCGCGTCGCCCGCGCCACCGCCGCGTCACCGGCCTCCGGTGCCCCGAAGGTGACGTTCCCGCGCACCGAGTCGCCGAAGAGGAACGTGTCCGCGAAGACGATCCCGACGCGCCGCCGCACCTCGCTCAGCCGCAGCTCCTGCAGGTCGACGCCACCGATCGTCACCCGTCCGGACGACGGGTCGTAGAAGCGCGCCAGCAGCGACGCCGCGGTCGACTTCCCCGAGCCGGTCGCCCCGACGAGCGCCAGCGACGTCCCGGCCGGGATGGCGAGGTCGAAGCCGTCGAGCACCGCGCGGCCGCCGTCGCCGTAGCCGAAGGTCACGCCCTCGAAGCGCACGTCCGCCACCGCCGGGAACGGGCGCGGCGCCGCGGACTCCACGACGACGGGCTCGGCATGCAGTACCTCGGTCACGCGCCGGGCCGCCGCGACCGCGCGCTGCACCGTCCCGACGCGCTGCCCGAGCGTGCGCAGCGGGTTCACGAGCAGCGCGAGGTAGACGGTGAACGCCGCGAACGTCCCGAGCGTGAGGCTGCCGGCGAGCACGCGATCGGCGCCGTACCAGAGCACGACGAGGATCCCGAGCATCGGCAGCGCCTCGAGCGCGGGCAGGAAGACGGCGTCCACCCTGGCGACGTCCAGCGCCGTGCGGACGACCTCCTCCGACTGCCGCTCGAAGCGGGCGGCAAGCGCGGGCCCCGCGCCCAGCCCCTTGACGACGCGGATCCCGGCGATCGTCTCCTCCACGAGCGTCGTGGCCGCCGCCAGCTCCTCCTGGTTGACCCGCGCCCGGTCGGCGTAGCGCGCGGAGTAGCGCCCGAAGCCGACGCTGAGGAGCGGCAGCGGCGCCAGCACGGCGAGTGCGAGTCGCCAGTCGATCACGAGCAGCACCGCCGAGGCGCCTACCACGGTGAACGCGTAGCCGACCGTGTGCCCGATGGCGTCGAAGAGTCGCGCGACCAGCTCCGCGTCGTTCGAGGCGCGGGAGATCAGCTCGCCGGCGCCGACGCGGTCGTGGTAGCGCGCATCGAGCTCGAGCGCACGCCGGAAGATCGCGTCGCGCACCTCCGCGTCGGCCCGCGAGCGGTTGCGGATCGCGAAGTAGTGCCGCGCCGCCCCTCCGGCAGCCTCGACGACGCCGAGGACGGCGAGCCCGGCGCACGACCACCAGAGCGCGCTCCTCCGCTCGTGGACGATCCCCGCGTCGATCGCGTGCCGGATGAGCAGCGGCGCGACGATCGCCGCGCCCTGCCAGGTGAGGCCCGCCACGACCGCCCAGACGATCGTCGGGCGCAGCCGGCGCGCGAGCTCGCGGAGGTAGGGCCAGGCATCGTCCACGCTCTGGAGTATTCGGATTCCTGCGACGGTGGGCCGGCGCGGGCCGGCCCACCGTCCGGCAGGGGAGGGCGAGGGGTAAGAGACGAGCGTGCTTCTCGTCGGGTTGGGCGGCGTC
>JAWVDX010000046.1:0-10228 GCA_033857015.1 Gaiellaceae bacterium | reverse complement strand
AATCATAAACACAAAATCCAAAAACCACAAACTAAACAACTATAGATGACACGCCTTGCGCAGCCGCTCGTACGCAGCCTGCTCGGAGAGCTTCTCGCGCTCCATCAGCAGCCCCTTGGCCCGCTCGACGACCTTGCGCGCCGCGAGCGCTTCCGCGAGGGAGTCCGCCTCTTCCCTGACAGTCTGGAGCTCCTCGAAGCGCGCCCGCGCCGTGGTGATGGCCGGCAGCAGGTCGTTCTCGCGGAACGGCTTCACGAGGTAGCCGAAGACGCCCGCCTCGGCGGCGCGCTGGACGAGCTCCGCCTGCCCGTAGGCCGTGAGCATCACGATCGGGATCGGGCGCTCGGCGAGGATCCTCTTCGCTGCCTCGATCCCATCCAGGTTCGGCATCTTCACGTCGAGGATCGCCAGGTCGGGCTCCTCCTCACGGGCGAGATCGACGGCCTCCTGACCGTCGCGCGCCTCGGCGACGACCTCGAACCCGGCCCGCTCCAGCAGCCCGCGCAGGTCGAGCCGGATGATCGTCTCGTCCTCCGCGATCAGCACCCTCACGCGCGCACCTCGAGCAGCGAGCCGGCATGGAGCAGCGCCGCGCGAGCGTCAGCCCAGCGGTAGAGCGCAGCCGCCTCGGCCAGCGGCAGCCAGCGGTAGTCGTCGTGCTCGTGGTCGAGCACCGGCTCCCAGCCGGCGGGCGCCTCGACCTCGAAGCAGGTCACCGCGATGTCGATCGTGCCCGCAGGAAGGCTCTCGAGCCGCTCGGGCTCCTCGGCCAGCGAGTAGCGAAATGCGTCCCCGGTCGCCCTGAGCGACCCGCGCGCGTCGAGCCCGCTCTCCTCGAGGATCTCCCGGAGCGCCGCCTCCTCGACTGTCTCGTCGTCCTCCAGCCCGCCGGCAAGCCCGTGCCAGTAGGCGTCGAGCGCCCGATGGAGCACGAGGAACTCCTCGCCCTCGGAGCCCGGACGGTGGACAAACACGAGCACCTCGTGGGCCTGCCTCATCGCGGGAACACTACTTCCGCCCGAAGCCCGCTCCCGTCGCTCTCCATGACCAGCTGCCCGCGGAGCTCGTCCAGGACAAGGGCACGGACGATCGAGAGACCGGTCCCCTGCGGCTCGCCGACCAGGCCGGGCCCATCGTCCGAGACGGTCAGCACGAGGTCGTCGCCGCGCTCCACGAGACCGATCCGCACCCGATCGCCGCCGTGCTCGAACGCGTTCTGGAGCAGCTCGGTGAAGACGAGCGCGAGCGCCGTCGCCTTGCTCCCCGCGAGCGAGACGTCCTCGAGCTCGCTGGACACGTCCTTCCCGGAGCCGAGCCCCTGGACGATCATCGCGCGGAGCTGCTCGATGAGCGGCGCGAGCTCGATGTCGTCGGCGAAGCGCTCCGTCAGCACCTCGTGCACTGCCGCGATGGCCAGGATCCGGTTGACCGAGTCGCCGAGCGCCTGCTGCGGATCGATGTCCGCCGACTGGGCCTGGAGGCGCAACAGCGAGGCGACCGTCTGCAGGTTGTTCTTGACCCGGTGGTGGATCTCCTGGGCCACGACGCCGCGCATGACCGCGCGCCCGTGCTCCACGGCCACCGCGGCGTGGTGGGCGATCGACGCCAGCAGGGCGCGCTCCTCGTCCCCGAAGGGCGTGTCCCGCTCGCAAACGAGCTGACCGATCTCGCGCCGCTTCCAGCGGAGGGGCATGCGCACCGTGTGCGCGCCCGGCTCGCCCGCCGACCACGCGGTCTTGCCGTCCTCGAGCAGGAGCGAGGCGCTCGTCGCGTCGAGCGCGTGCATCGTCGTCTTGACGATCTGGTCGATCGACTCCTCCAGGTACAGCGACTCGGAGACCGCCTCGGAGATCTCCGCCAGCGCCTCCAGCTCCTCGACCCGCCGCTGCGCCTGCGCGTAGAGCTTCGCGTGCTCGATCGACTGCGCGACCTGGGCGGCCAGCGCCTCGAGGAGGTCGATCTCCGCCTGCGAGTACTCCCGCGGCGCGAGCGTCCGCACGTTGAGCGCGCCCTCCAGCTTCTCGCGCGCGAGGATCGGGACGGCGAGGATCGACTCGTACTCCTCCTCGTGCACGCTGGTGAAGTGCTTGAAGCGCGGATCGAGGTGCGCCTTCTCCGCGATCATCACCGGTGCGCGCTCGGCAACAGCAGCGCCGGTGAGCCCTTCGCCCGGCCGCATGCGGGGGCGGCGCTCGATCTCGTCGACGCTCGCGCCGTGGGTAGCGCGCAGGATGAGCTCGTCCGCGCGCTCGTCGTAGAGGTAGACGAAGCAGGCGTCGGCGTCGAGCGCGCTCGCCACCTTGCTCGCGACGAGGCCGAGCACCTCCTCGAGATCGAGCGTCGAGTTGACGGCGGCGATCGTCTCCGTCAGGAGCTGCAGGTGACGCGCCGTCTGATCCATCCGGCGATTGTCGCAGGAGCCTCCGTACCTCCGGCGAACTCTGCGGAGTTGCCATGCAGACGATGGTTTACAAAGTCCTTACCGCAGCCCCGGCTTTTTCCTTGCAGTCGGGGCATAGGTTCCAAGCATGAGTGCACTCGCCCACGACCTGACCGAGACGAATGGCTACCTGGTGGCCGACAAGCACGGGCGGGTCATCGGACGGGTCGAGTGCCCCATGTACGGGACGCAGCCGGACATCCCGGACGCGCTCTCGGTGCGAGGCGGCTTCCTCTCTCGCCGGCGACGCATGGTTCCCGCCGAGACGATCGACGTGGTCGACGGCCTCAGCAACGTGATCAAGCTCCGCGTCGGCTCAGACGCGATCCGCTCCTTTCTCTAGACCGCAGCCCCGCCCTCAGAGCGTGGGTAGGTAGCGGTCCATCTCCCACTGGGTCAGCTGGACGCGGTACTCGTCCCACTCGCGCCGCTTCAGGTCGACGTAGCGGTCGAAGATGTGGGGGCCGAGCGCCTTCTGCATCAGCTTCGAGTGCGTGAGCGCGTCGACCGCCTCGCCGAGCGTCTCCGGGAGCGAGACGATGCCGCGCTCCTCCCGCTCCTTCGGCGTCAGGTGGTAGAGGTTCGTCTCCATCGGCGCGGGGAGCTGGTAGCTCTTCTCGATCCCCTCGAGGCCTGCCTGGAGGAGGCAGGCGAAGGTCAGGTACGGGTTACAGGCCGGGTCGGGACAGCGGATCTCTGCCCGCGTCGCCTGCTCCGCGCCCGGCTTGTAGAGCGGGATCCGGATCAGCGCGGAGCGGTTGCGCCGTGACCAGGCGACGTACACCGGGGCCTCGTAGCCCGGCACGAGCCGCTTGTACGAGTTGACCCACTGCGCGAAGATCGCCGACAGCTCGCGCGCATGCTTCAGCTGGCCCGCGATGAACGACTTGCCGTCCTTCGAGAGGCTGTACTTGTCCGCTGCGTCGAAGAAGGCGTTGCGCTCGCCCCGGAAGAGGGACTGGTG
Source organism: Gaiellaceae bacterium (assembly GCA_033857015.1). Classification (GTDB taxonomy): domain Bacteria; phylum Actinomycetota; class Thermoleophilia; order Gaiellales; family Gaiellaceae; genus JAWVDX01. The sequence continues at coordinate 6,824 of JAWVDX010000046.1, read as the reverse complement.
CGTGTGCATCCCCGACCCGTTCTCGCCGAAGAGCGGCTTCGGCATGAAGGTCGCGTAGCAGCCGTTCTTCGCCGCCACCTCCTTGACGATCAGCCGGTAGGTGAGCGTGTGGTCTGCCATCGCGAGCGCGTCGGTGTAGCGCATGTCGATCTCGTGCTGGGACGGGCCGACCTCGTGGTGGGAGTACTCGATCCGGATCCCGACCTGCTCGAGCGCGCGGATCGTCTCGGCGCGCAGCTCCGTCGCGGCGTCGAGCGTCGTCTGCGCGAAGTAGCCGCCCTCGTCGAGCGTCTCGGTTCCCGTCGAGCTCTTGAAGAGGAAGTACTCGAGCTCGGGACCGACGTTGAAGGTGTCGAAGCCCATCGAGCGCATCCGCTCCAGCGCCCGCTTGAGGGCGTAGCGCGGATCGCCGGCGTAGGGCTCGCCGTCGGGCGTGACGACGTCGCAGATCATCCGCGCCGTCTTCGTCTCGCCCTCGCGATAGGGGAGCACCGCATACGTGGACGGATCGGGGATCGCGACCATGTCGGACTCCTCGATCGCGTTGAACCCGGTGATCGACGAGCCGTCGAAGCCCATCCCGTCGTCGAGCGCGCCCTCGAGCTCGCTCGGCGTGATCGCGAAGCTCTTCAGGTGCCCTTCCAGGTCGGTGAACCAGAGGAGGACGAACTCGACGCCCTCCTTGTCGACGCGCGCGAGCACGTCCTTCCGCGCCTCGGGATCCGATGTTGCTCGTCCATACGCAGCAGTCACGCCGAACCTCCCTCTTGCTCGACTTCCCAGACCGCTGGATGCTAGTCGGGCGTCACCCGGAGCGCTTCAGCTTCCCGTGCCGCTTCGCGTAGCGCTCGCCGATCGCGAAGATCCGCAGCCCGAGCGGGATGGCGACGATGCCGATCACGATCAGCGGCCAGATATCGCCCCACAGGCTCGAGAGCGGTGCGCCGTGGATGATCGCCGCCCTGATCCCGCGCAGCGCGTAGGTCGCCGGCGAGATCACCGACAGCCACTGCATCCAGTGCGGCAGGACGTCCACCGTGTAGTAGACGCCCGAGACGACGAGCAGCACGCCCTGGGCGATGAAGCCGAGCTGGACGCCCTTCTCCGGCGAGATCAGCGGCAGGACGGCGGTCATCATCCCGATCCCGATGAACGAGACCGAGGCGATCGCGAGGATGAGCAGCGTCGCGCCGTAGTTCGCATGCGGGAGGTCGAACACGACGAACTGCCGGATCACGAACCAGAGGATGATCGTCCGCACGATCCCGTAGATGACTGCGAACAGCCCCGTGCCGATGAGGTGCATCGGCCGCGAGAGCGGGGCCATGAACGTGTACTCGATCGTTCCTTCCCAGCGCTCCCACTGCACCATCTCGATCAGGAGCTCGAAGACCATCCCGAGGTAGCTCCACGCGAGAGCACCGATGACGAGCACGGTGGTGATGCGGTTCACGTCGAACTTCGACGCGTTGAGGCCCTTCGCGATGAAGACGATCGTCAGCGTGTTCGCGAGCGTCCAGACGAAGAACGCGAGCTCCCACATGATGTAACGCCTGATGATGTACGCGTTGCGCTCGACGATGCCCGAGAGGCCGACGAGCTCCATCCGCAACGTGGCTGCTGCGCCGCCGGGCATTACTCGTTCCCCTCCTCGTCCTCGTCGGTGAAGGTCTTGCCAGTCGCGGCGAAGAACGCCTCCTCCAGCGTGTCGACGCCGTAGCTCGCCTTCAGCTCGTCCGCAGGAGCGAGCGCGATCAGGTGGCCCTTGTCGAGGATGCCGACGCGCTCGGCAAGCGCCTCGGCCTCGTCGAGGTCGTGGGTGCAGAGCAGGATCGTGGCGTCGTGGATCTGCCGCACCTCGCGGATGAAGTCCTGCACCTCGAGCTTCGAGCGCGGGTCGAGGCCCGTCGTCGGCTCGTCCAGGAGCAGCAGCACCGGCGAGGTGAGGAGCGCCCGCGCGAGCGCCACCTTTTGCTGCATTCCACGGGAGAGATCCTCCATCGACTCGTTGGCGCGATCCATCGGGAAGCCGACCTTGCGCAGCACCTCGGGGATCGTCTCCTTCGTCGTCGCGTGCGTGAGCCCGTAGAAGCGGGACGCGTAGCTCAGGTTCTCGATCGTCGAGAGCCGCTTGAAGAAGGACGCCTCGACGGAGACGCGGTTCACAAGGCGCTGCACCTCGCGCGGGCTCTTGAAGACGTCATGCCCGAAGACGTGCGCCGTGCCGCCGTCGTGGAGCAGCAGCGTCGAGAGCAGGCGGACGAGCGTCGACTTCCCGGAGCCGTTCTGGCCCAGGATCGCCACGCACTCGCCGCGCTCGATGCGCAGATCGAGGCCGTTGAGCGCTGCCACGGGTTTCTTGCGCGCGCGCAGGCCCGTGCCCTGCTTGCGGCGGAAGGTCTTGCGCAGGCCGTGCACGTCGACGGCGGGCACGGACGAGAACGGATCGGACTGCAAGAGGGTCATGGCTGCTCCTTGAAAGGGGTGGGAACGAGACGAACGCTTGCGCTGAGCTAGACGCTCAGGCGCGGGCGCGGGCCGAAGAGGCCACGCGTGTTCATCTGTTCCGCGAGCAACATGACCGGGCCACCCTAGCAGCAGCCCTGCAGGAGCGCCAGAAATCGGTCCCCACTTGACACATTTCGCGAACTAGGCGATAGTCGCTGCTGCGCGGTGGCCACTGATGGCCGTCGCCGAGGCAATGGCGCCTCAGAGTTCTCTGTCGAGCTCTGGGCGCTTTTTTTGTGGTCCGAAACAGCACTCACGTCATGGGAAGGAAGGCAAATGTCGGAGCTTGAGTCCAAGAAGTACATCGAGGCTGGCACTGAAGCCTCGGCCGAAGCGGCGCTGGAGTTCGCGGACTCCGTCGCAGCCAAGATCGTCGACCTGAAGTTCTGCGATCTCCTCGGCACCTGGCAGCACGTGTCGCGCTCGATCAGCTCGTTCGGCGCGGACGATTTCGACGAGGGCCTCGGGTTCGACGGCTCGTCGATCCGCGGCTGGCAGGGCATCGCCGAGTCGGACATGCTGCTCATCCCGGATCCCGGGACGGCGATCGCCGACCCGTTCACCGCCGAGCCGACGCTCTCGCTGATCTGCGAGGTGCGCGACCCGGTCACCGGCCTGGGCTACGACAAGGATCCGCGCCAGGTCGCGAAGCGCGCCGAGGAGTACCTCATCTCGACCGGCGTCGCGGACACCTGTTACGTCGGCCCCGAGTGCGAGTTCTTCGTCTTCGACTCGGTGCGCTACCGCAACGACACGAACGCCTCCGGCTACGAGGTCGAGTCAGAAGAGGGCTACTGGAACTCGAACCGCGAAGGCTCGACCGGCTACACGATCCGGGAGAAGCACGGCTACTTCCCGACCGCACCGCACGACACGCTCCAGGACCTCCGCACCGAGATGGTGCTCGAGATGGAGAAGGTCGGGATCCAGTGCGAGTTCCACCACCACGAGGTGGCGACCGCCGGGCAGTGCGAGATCGACCTGAAGTTCGACAGCCTCGTCCGGATGGCGGATCAGATCATGATCTACAAGTACATCGTCCGGAACGTCGCGCGGCGCCACGGCAAGAGCGTCACGTTCATGCCGAAGCCGATCTTCGGCGACAACGGGTCGGGCATGCACACGCACCAGTCGCTGTGGAAGGAAGGCACCCCGCTCTTCTCGGACAAGAGCGGCTACGCCGGGCTCTCGCAGCTGGCCCGCGCCTACATCGGCGGCCTGCTCAAGCACGCTCCGGCGCTGCTCGCCTTCTGCGCTCCGACGACGAACAGCTACCGGCGCCTCGTGCCTGGCTACGAGGCCCCGGTCAACCTCGTCTACTCGCAGCGCAACCGCTCGGCGTGCATCCGCATCCCGATGTACTCCGACTCGCCCAAGGCGACCCGGCTCGAGTTCCGCTGCCCGGACGCCCTGGCGAACCCGTACCTGGCCTTCTCGGCCATGTTGATGGCAGGCCTCGACGGCATCGAGAAGGGTCTCGATGCGGGCGAGCCGGCCGACTTTGACCTGTTCGAGGAGGAGAACGACATCGCGCAGGTGCCCGGGTCGCTCGCCGAGTCGATCGACGCGCTCGAGGCTGACCACGACTTCCTGCTCAAGGGCGGGGTGTTCAGCGAGGGCCTGATCCAGACCTGGATCGCATGGAAGCGGGAGAACGAGATCGACCACGTCAATCTCCGCCCGCATCCGGCCGAGTTCGGCCTGTACTACGACGCCTAGTCAACCGGGACGCGGAGGCTTTGCGGGCTTCCGCGTCCCATTTTCAGTCAAGGAGGGTGTGAGCGAGACGTGATCAAAGTCGAGACAGTTGTGATCCGCGACCGCATCGAGACGGTTATCGATGCAGTCGAGGAGGCGACAGGGCACGTGGGTGTGACCGTCGTCGAGGCTGTGGGGCACGGACGGCAGCGTGGCATCACGCATGAGTACCGCGGCCGTGTCTTCGAGTCCCGCTTCCTCCCAAAGGCGGTTCTCACGTTCATCGTCAAGGACGGGATCGTGGATGGCGTCGTCGCGGCCATCGTGGATGCGGCACGCAGTGGCAACGAGTCGGGTGACGGGCTGGTCTACACGAGCCCCGTCTCCAACGTGACGCACAACCGGACGGGCGAAGCGCTCGACGGGTATGTGGAGGTGGATTCCTGATGCTGGCAGCAGCTACGAACACGGAACTGCTCGTTGCAGCGAGCACGATCTGGGTGATCGTCACGGCGGTTCTGGTCATGTTCATGCAGGCAGGCTTCGCGTTCCTCGAGGCCGGGCTCACACGCATGAAGAACGCCGGGCACATCGCCGGCAAGAACGTGCTCATCTTCGGCATCTGCTCGATCGTCTACTGGGCTGTCGGGTTCGGCATCGCGTTTGGCGACGGCGGCTGGTTCGCCGGCACCAGGGGCTTCTTCCCCTCGGTCGCCGAGCTCACAGCGGTTCCGATTCTGATGGGCGATGCGTACACCGGCGCCTACGGCTGGTTCGCCGAGATCCCGGGCGCAGCCGGGTACCTGTTCGAAGTGGTGTTCGCCGGCGTCTCGCTCGCGATCGTCTGGGGCGCCATGGCCGAGCGGGCCAAGCTCTGGGTCTACTTCGTCTTCGGCATCTACTTCACGCTCATCTACTCGATCGTCTCCCACTGGATCTGGAGCCCGCACGGCTGGCTCTTCCTGGGCAAGCTCACCGACGGCAACGGCATGCAGGACTTCGCCGGCTCGACGGTCGTGCACTACCAGGGTGCGCTGGCAGGCCTTGCCGGCGCGTTGATCCTCGGCCCACGCATCGGGAAGTTCGGCACGGACGGACGGGCGAACCCGATCCCCGGCCACAACATCCCGTTCGCCGTCCTCGGGACGCTGATCCTCTGGTTCGGCTGGTTCGGCTTCAACCCGGGCTCGACGCTCTCCGTCGACTTCGGTGGGTTCGGCTTCTTCGCCTACGTGGCGACGACCACCAACATCGCGGCCGCCACCGGCGCGGTGACGGGCATCATCGTCGCCTGGGTCAAGCTGGGGAAGCCGGACATCTCGATGATGCTGAACGGGGCGCTCGGGGCGCTCGTGGCGATCACCGCCGCGTCCGGGTTCGTCGCTCCATGGGCCGCCGTCGTCATCGGTGCCGGCTCCGGCCTGATCGCGGTCTTCGGTGTCATCTGGGTCGAGAAGATCGGCATCGACGACCCGATCGGCGCAGTCGCAGTGCACGGCATGTCCGGTGTCTGGGGCACGCTCGCCTGCGGTCTGTTCGCCGTGCCGTTCCTGGCGAAGAACCTCGCCACGGGCACGGGCGGCCTCGTCTACAGCCACAACTTCACGCAGCTCAAGACGCAGGCCATCGGCCTCGTCGCTGTGGGAGCGTTCACGTTCAGCGCGTCGTACGCTGGCCTCTGGATCCTCAACAAGATCTGGGGCATCAGGGTCGATCCGCAGGTCGAGTCTCAGGGACTGGACGTCCACGAGCACGGCATGTGGGGCTACCCCGAGTTCTACATTCCGGTCCCCGGCGGCTACGGGACCGAATCGCATGGGCACGTCGGCGTGACGCATACGTCGGCACCGCCCGTCGCTGCGACGGTGGCTCCGACAGAAGCCTCGTCGCTACCTGCCTCCAGCGAGAGGTAGGGCACTTCCCAGACGGACGAAGGGGCCTGGTCTCGACCGGGCCCCTTCGTCGTTCCGCAGGCGGAATCTGGTAGAGAGGAGCGATGGAACCACTCCATTACCTGACACGACCAGCCGCAGCCGAGCCGGCCGGCGCGCTCGTCCTCCTGCACGGGCGGGGCGCCGACGAGCACGATCTGTTCCCGCTGCTCGACGCGCTGGATCCGGAGCGGCGCCTTGCGGGATTCACGCCACGCGGGCCGCTGAGCCTGCCGCCCGGGGGCGCGCACTGGTACGTCCTTGGCGAGCTGGGCTATCCGGAGCCGGAGACGTTCCTCGCCTCGTTCGCGGCGCTGAGCGAATGGCTCGACGGGCTAGGGCTCGCGCCGGAGCGGACGGTGATCGGCGGCTTCTCGCAAGGCGCCGTCATGAGCTACGCGCTGGGGCTCGGCGAGGGGAGGCCGCGACCCGCGGGGATCGTTGCGTTCAGCGGCTTCGTCCCGACGGTGCCGGGCTGGTCGCTCGACCTGGAGCCGCCGCTGCCGCGGGTCGCGATCGGCCACGGCAGCTTCGACCCGGTGATCGGCGTCGAGTGGGCGCGGGACGCCAGGCAGCGGCTCGAGGAGGCCGACGCCGAAGTGCTCTACCGCGAGTCGCCGATCGACCACACGATCGACCCGCGCTTCCTCGGGCTCGCACGCGCATGGCTGAACGAGCGGGTGCCGG
>JAWVDX010000045.1:0-2831 GCA_033857015.1 Gaiellaceae bacterium | reverse complement strand
AGCGCCGCGTTGTGGAGCGTCGCCGGCAGTCCGAACGCGCGCAGGAAGAGCATCACCGTCGTGATCCGCAAGCACCAGTCGAGCGCCTGCCAGGGCACGACGTGGAGCAGGTAGTGACGGAAGTTGCGCAGTGTCCGCAGGCCCTGGATGACGTGATCGCTGAAGCGGACGACATGCCCCCACGCGTACGAGAGCGCGACGAGGCCGCCGCCGAGGGCCAGCAGGCCGATCGCGATGCTGAGCAGGCGGTGGTCGAGCACCCACTCGAGGTCGAACGCGCGGTGATGGAGGAGCCCGACGCTCGGCAGCGCCCCGATCGAGACGGCCCAGGCAAAGAACGCGCTCGCGGCGACGAAGTCGAAGATGAGCAGCACGACGAGCGAGGAGGCGACCGCCGGGTAGCTCGAGCCCGGGATCTGCCGCTTCGCCGCGATCACCTTCACCGCGTCGCCGCCGCGCAGCGGCAGCAGGGCGTTCGTGCCGGCGCCGATCAGGTAGGCGCCCCAGATCCGCAGGTAGCGGACGTCCTGCGCCGGATAGGCCGCGGTCAGGACGGAGCGCCAGGCGCGCGCGACCGCGAACGTCTTGACGAGCTGCACCGCCATCGCAGCCGCGGCGAAACGGAGGTTGACGTCCGTGATGCGGTCACCGAAGGCGGTGAGGGAGTCGAGGAAATGGTGCATGCGCGGTTCTGCTCGCTCGTCGCGGGTGGCGAACGTGCGTCAGAGCGCGCCTTCCTGCTCGTCTGCGTCCATGAACGGATAGCGGTAGTCGGTCGGCGGGTCGAGGGTCTCCTTGACGGCACGCGGGCTCGTCCAGCGGATCAGGTTCCAGAGCGAGCCGGCCTTGTCGTTCGTGCCCGAGGCGCGGGCGCCGCCGAAGGGCTGCTGCCCGACGACCGCCCCCGTGGGCTTGTCGTTGACGTAGAAGTTGCCCGCGCTGTAGCGCAGCGCCTGGCGCGCGTGCGCCACGGCAGCCTCGTCGCGAGCATGGACGGCGCCGGTGAGCGCATACGGGGAGCCGCGGTCGACGAGGTCGAGGGTCGCGTCCCACTCGGCGTCCGGGTAGACGAAGGCAGTCGCGATCGGGCCGAAGAGCTCCTCCTTGAGCAGGCGGAAGTCCGGGTCGGCGGTCAGGACGATCGTCGGCTCGACGAACCAGCCGACGCTGTCGTCGGTGCCTCCGCCGACGACGATCTCCGCTTCCGCGCGCGCCTGGTCGATCGCCTCGCGGTGCTTCGCGAAAGCCTTGGCGTCGATGACGGCGCCCATGAAGTTGCGGAAGTCCGTCACGTCGCCCATCGGGAGCTCGCTCACCTCGGCGACGAGGCGGTCGCGCAGGCCGGGCCAGAGACTCGCCGGGATGAAGAGCCGCGAGGCGGCGGAGCACTTCTGCCCCTGGTACTCGAAGGCGCCGCGGATGACGGCCGTCGCGAGGACATCCGGGTCGGCGCTCGGATGCGCGAGGATGAAGTCCTTGCCACCCGTCTCGCCGACGATGCGCGGGTAGTTGCGGTAGCGCTCCATGCCCCCGGCGATCGTGCGCCACATCCCGTTGAAGACGGGCGTCGAGCCCGTGAAGTGGATGCCGGCGAGGTCGGGGCTCGCAAGCGCGGCGTTCCCGATGGTGGCGCCGTCGCCGAAGACGAGGTTGATCACGCCGGGTGGGAGGCCGGCCTCCTCGAGCAGCTCCATCAGGAAGTGCGCCGCGTATGCGGCGGTCGAGGCGGGCTTCCAGACCACTGTGTTCCCCATGAGCGCAGCGCTTGTGGGCAGGTTGCCGGCGATGGCGGTGAAGTTGAACGGGGTGACGGCAAAGACGAAGCCCTCCAGCGGGCGGTAGTCGAGCTCGTTGCGGACGCCCTCCGGGGAGAGGGGCTGCTCGTCGTAGATGCGCTGCGCGAACTCGACGTTGAACCGCCAGAAGTCGATGAGCTCGCAGGCCGCGTCGATCTCCGCCTGGTGCGCGGTCTTGGACTGGCCGAGCATGGTGGCCGCGTTCAGGCGGGCACGCCAGGGGCCTGCAAGCAGGTCGGCCGCGCGCAGGAAGACGGTTGCGCGCTCCTCCCAGGAGGCGGCCGACCAGTCGGGGTGGGCCGCGCCGGCGGCGGCGATGGCGCGCTCGACCTCGGGTGGCCCGGCTCTCGCGACCCGGGCGAGCTGCCGGGCGTGAGCGTGCGGCTCGACGACCGCGAAGCTCTCCGCCGTCTCGACCCGCTCGCCGCCGATGACGGATGCGACGTCGATGGTGCCCGCCCGCATGGCGTCTAGGGCGCTGCGCAGCTCCGCGCGCTCGGGGGTTCCCGGCGCATAGGTCTTGTTCGGCTCGTTGATGGGCTCCGGGGCGCGGAACATCGCTCGTAGCGGATTCTAGATCCCGCTAGGGTTCTGACCCTGTCGCTCTCCGAGGATCTCCGCAACGAGCTGGCGCAGATCGCGCCGGAGCGGGCCTGCGACCGGCTTGCCGAGCTGTCGGCGCTCTTCCACAGCGCCGGCAGCGAGCACTTCCGGGGCCGGGGGGAGATCGCGGTGCACCTCGACCTCGGCAGCCCCGCGGGGGCGCGGCGCGCCTTCAGCCTGCTGCGTGCCTTCGACGTGCCCTGCGAGGTGCGCACCTACCGCCAGCACGCGTTCCAGCAGGCGACGCGCTTCCAGCTCCACGTGCCCGGGAACGCGCGGGCCTTGGAGCTCTTCCAGGAGGCGGGGGTCCTCAACCGGAGGATGGCTCCGCTCGAGCGGCCGCCGGCCCGGGTCGTCGCGCGCTCGTGCTGCCGTCGCGCCTACCTGCGCGGGGCGCTGCTCGCCGCGGGCTCGCTGAGCGCGGGGCACGCG
>JAWVDX010000044.1:0-4503 GCA_033857015.1 Gaiellaceae bacterium | reverse complement strand
GCCTTCGCCGCCGCCGGCTCGGGGGCGAGCGCCCGCATCCGCTCGAGCGCGAGCGGCCAGTACGAGACACGGTGCGCGCGATGGAACGCTGCGCCCTCGAGCCCGCGCCGCCGGCGGTAGCGGACCGCGCACATCTTCGACACGAAGAGATGGCAGTCGAAGCGCTCGCCGTCGCTCGGATCGACCTGGCCGAACACGTTCGTCTCGACGAGCACCTGGGCGCCGGCCCGCGCAGCCGCCTGCGGCACGAGCGGCTCCCGGCCGCCGCCGCGGAAGGGGTGCACCACCTGCGCGCCGGCGAGCAGCTCGGCGAGCCGTTCCACGGTGCCGTCGCCGATCGCCACCGGCACGCCGGCCGCGTGGAGATCGCGCTCGCGCGGCCCGCCCGCTCGCGCCGTGACGACCCGCACCCGCACCCGCGCGGGGTCGAAGGCGCGCGCGTGCTCGACGAGGCCCTTCTCCGTACCGCCGAGGCCGAGGTCGTTTGCGACGAGCGCGACCTCGATCGGGGCGAACTCGCTCAGACTCAGAGTGCGACGCCTTCCGCGGGAGGCGCCAGAGGCGCCTCGTCCAGCAGCTCAGCCGGGTCGAACGGGCGCATCCGCTCCAGCAGGTAGTCGACGCCGATCCCCACGCGGTCGTAGTAGCGCAGGATGTACGTCCGCCACCAGATCGCAGCCGTGTCGAGCGAGACATGGAGCACGTCCGCCGGCCCGATCCGGTTGAACGCGCGCTCGCGGGTGACGACGACGGGCGCCTCCGAGATCCGGTACCCCAGCCGGTGCGCGTTGACGAGCGCCTCGAGGTCGTGGGCGTAGCGCTTGACGAGGAGGCGCGGGATGACCCGCAGCAGCACCTCGCGCTTGTACAGCTTGAGCCCCGTCTGCGTGTCCTTGACGGGGAGCCGGAAGAGCGTGTGCACGACCGCGTAGTAGCCGAGCGAAATGATCCGCCGCCTGAGCGGGTAGTCGATCTTCGAGTCCGCATGCAGCTTGGAGCCGATGACGACGTCGGCGTTGTCGCGCACCATCGCGGCGTAGAGCAGCTCGAGCTGGCGCGGGTGCACCTCGAGGTCGGCGTCCATGAAGAGGACGAGCTCGCCGAGCGCGGAGTAGGCGCCGCGGGCGAGTGCCGAGCCCTTGCCGAGGTTGACCTCGCTGCCGACGACGCGGACGCGCGGCAGCTTCGCCGCTGCCTGGCGCGCAAGCGAGGCGGTGCCGTCCTGCGAGCCGTCGTCGACGAGGATGATCTCGTAGGTCGCGCCGGTCTCGTCCATGGCCTCGACGGTCTCGGCGAGCGTGCGCCGCACCGTGGGCGCCTCGTTGTACGCGGGGATGACGACCGTCAAAAGGCCGGGGTAATCCGCAAGGCGAGCCGGCAGCGAAGTATCTGCCAGTGTCCTGCCCGGATGGTGGGGTGTTCGCCGCATGAACGCCTTCCCTGCTCGCCTTGTAGCACTGGACCTGGGTACTGTCCTGCCCCGTTCGGGGGGATCATCTGGACGCGTTATCGGCCGCTCGGGGCCGTTTCTCCAGTTTCGCGTCGGCGGGCCCGCTCCTCCGGCACCGGGACGCGTGCGAGACCGAGGAGGAAGCCGACGCCGTAGGTGAGGTGCGTCGCCGGCACGGCCAGCGCCAGCCGCAGCCAGCGCAGCGGGTGGCGATCGATCCCTGCGAGCACGCAGGCGAGCAGATACGCCGCAAGCGAGGCGAGCCAGATCCGGTCGAGGGGGCGCGGGCCGAGCCAGCCGAGCAGCGCCCAGAGGAGCAGCAGCGAGGGAAGGAAGTACGAGGGGTGGCGCGAGATGCCGCCGAAGCGCCAGACGAAGATCCCGCGGTGGCGGGCGTAGCGCCAGATCTGGGTCAGGTGCGGGCGCCAGAGCTTCCGGCGGGAGTGGTAGGCGATCATCCCGGGGACGTAGCGGATCCGCATTCCCCGGCTGCGCAGGCGGTCGCCGAGGACGGTGTCGCAGCCGGGGTAGTAGTCGCTCCGGAGCGTGATCGCCTCGGCGACGGCGCGGCGGAACATCACGTTCACGCCGGTGCCTTCGTCGACGTCGCGCGGCTCGCCGGGGGCGTAGCGCCAGCGGTTCGGGCCGGCGACGAGGGGCGATGCGAAGACGCGGCCGCCCAGCTGGGCGAGCTCGGAGTCGTCGGCGGGCGTGATCGTCGGCCCGGTGACCGCCGCGACGCCGGGGTCGGCGAACGCGGCGAGCGCGTTCTCCCCCCAGGAGCGGTGCGGGTACGCGTCGTCGTCGAGCAGCGCGACGAACGCCCCGGTCGAGCGCTCCAGCGCGAGCTGCCGCTTCTCGCCGACGTTGACCTTGCCGGAGGGCAGGCAGAGCACGCCATCCGGCACCTCCTCCGCCTCGTCGGGGACGAAGAGGATCTCCACCGGCTGCGGCAGCTCGAGGAGCCGCTCGAGGCAGCGACGGCCGACCGCCGTGAGGCGGGGCGCCGGCACGATGACGCTGACGATCGGCTCCTCGGTCATGCCCGGGTGAGCCTGTCATAGAGCTCGCTCGCGACGACGATCGCAGCGCCCGTGACGAGCTGGTCGGCGATCAGCTCCCGGGCCGAGCCGTGGAAGACCGCGAACAGCGCGACCTCGAGCGCCAGCCCGCCGCCGAGGATCGTCGTGTAGCGGGCCCGTCCGAGCGCGAGGAAGTGAGCCTGGAACACGGCCACGAGCGCGAACAGCAGCATCGCAAGGGTCAGCCAGCCGAGCCAGGGCACGGCGCCCGTGTACTTGGCCCCGAGTCCGTGGACGACCAGCGGCCGGGCGAGCAGGAACGCGACCGCGCAGCTCGCCGCGCCCACAATCGTGACCGCGCCGAGCCCGAAGAGGAGGTGCTCGCGCTCGCGCGCCGCGTCCGCGAGCGCCGCGACACGCGGGAAGAGCACCGTCGTCGCGATGTTCGCGATCAGGAACACGACACGGCTCGCGATCGAGACCGCTGCGTACATCCCTGCCTCGCGATGCGGCAGCGAGACGCGCGCCACCAGGAGATCCGCGTACGTGAGCGCCGCGAAGAGCGTGATCATCAGCGCCGCGTCGCTCGAGTAGCGGAGCAGGCCGCGCCGCTCGAGCTGCTCCTCGTCGCGCGTGCCGCTTCTCCCACGGACGAGCACGTAGGTGAGCACGACGGCGACCGCGGTCGCTGCGGCGAGCCCGAACATGACCGCCGCGACGCCGAGCCCGAGCGCTGCCAGCGCCACGCCGCCCGCAAGCTTCAGCAGCGCCAGGACGAACTGCGAGAGCCCGAGCGCCAGGAAGCGCTCCTGTCCCTGGAGCACGCCCCACCCGATCGGCACGAGCATGCTCACACAGGCGACGACGACGGTCGCGATCACGGGCCACGGATGCTGGATGTGCACGAGGCGGATCAGCGGATACGCCCCGACCGCGCCGGCGACGAGTACGACCGCCTCCCAGCGCGCGACTGCCTGCAAGGCGCCGCGCAGCACCGCCGTGCCGGAGCCGCCCCCCACCTTGCGCAAGCGGGCGACGTCACGCGCGACCCCGGCCTGGATGGCCAGCGTCGGGACGTTGACGATCAGCACGATCGCGAAGAGCGCCGCGAGCAGCGAGTACTCCTCCGGGCGCAGCATGTGCGCCATCACGACGTTGAACGCGGCGTTGAGGATGTTCGTGACGAAGATCGCGGCCGCGACGATCAGCCCCGAGCGGACGAGGCTCTTCCGCCCCGACGACTCGGCCGTCTCGGCGCCGACAGCGGTCACGCCGAGCTCCGCACGGAGAACGCGTTCGCGTAGGCGAGCAGCTCCCGCTCGGTCGGCACGAACCGGGCGGGCGGATGCGTGCTCCCGTACGGGGCCAGCGTGTTCAGCAGCCAGTTCCCGACCCGGCGGCTGAGCGAGGGCCGGAAGTCGTCCGGCACCGGCCTGCCGTCGAGGTATTGCAGGAGGATCGTGCGCCGCCACGCGTGCTTCCCGTCGACCTGCACCGGCTGCAGCCAGGAGATGGCCGACACGTCGCCGTCGCCGGAGAACCGCATCGCCGCGACCAGCGCCGTCCCCCCGTTCTTCAGCGCGACGCGGTGGGTCGCGTACAGGTGGTAGCGATGGAAGAGGAAGCAGTCGAGCGCGCCGTAGGAGCTGGCCTGGGACAGTGTCGGCACGACGACGACCTGCGCGCCGATCCCCGTCGTGTTCGCGACGGCGTAGTCGTACTGGTACGAGCGCGCGTCGCGGCCGAAGAGGAGCTCGATGAACGGCAGATGCACCTCCTCGTAGCGCCTGACGCCGGGGCCTCCAGGGAGGAGGTCGGTCGCGGTGAGCGCAGGTGTGTCGACGAACGAGCCGGGGCCGTAGAAGCCGAACCCGCTCTCCGTCCAGGCACCCAGCCCGGCGAGCGCCACGAGAAGCGTCACGATGATCGCGAGCCCGCGCGCCTTGAAGCGCAGTGGCCGCGCCGTGCGCAGCGCGGGGAGCGCGAGCCGCAGCCCGAAGCGGGGCAGCAGGATCAGCATCGCGAGCAGGG
>JAWVDX010000043.1:0-2598 GCA_033857015.1 Gaiellaceae bacterium | reverse complement strand
CGAGGCCTTCGTGGCCCGCGTGCTCGAACGCCTCCCACATCGACCCTTCCGCGAGCTCGCTGTCCCCGCAGACGACCCAGACGCGGTAGGGAAGCTGGTCGAGGCGCTTGCCCGCGAGGGCCACGCCGACGCCGATCGGCAGTCCCTGTCCCAGCGAGCCGGTCGCGACGTCGACCCAGGGGATCAGCGGTGTCGGGTGTCCCTGGAGCCGGCTTCCGAACTTGCGGAACGTCAGCAGCTCCTCGTCGGTGATCGCGCCGGCCGCCTTGAAGAGGGAGTAGATCAGCGGCGAGGCGTGCCCCTTGGAGAAGATCAGGTGGTCGTTGCGGGGATCCTCCGGCTTGTCGAAGTCGTAGCGCAGGTAGCCGCCGAGGAGCACCGCCATCAGGTCGGCGGCGGACATCGACGAGGTCGGGTGCCCCGACCCTGCCGCGGCGGACGAGCGCACCGAATCGACCCGCAGCTGCTGTCCCAGCTCACGCCACTGCTCGTGCTTGTCCATTGCCGCTCCTCCTCGCTCGTCCGGTTCCGTTGCGGACGATACAGATCGGCCCGTGGGGCCAGCGCACCTCCAGCCGAGGTGTCTCAACACGTTCTTCACGGGGTCTGACCCCGTAAACCTTTACAGGGTCTGACCCCGGGGATCGCGGTAGTGTCGCCCGATGCGGGGCTCCCTCCAGCTCTACGGCGCGGTCGCGCTCGGCGGGGCGGTCGGAGCGCTCGCACGGGCCGGGCTCGTCGAGGCGTGGACGCCGCGCCCCGGCGCCTGGCCGTGGGCGACGTTCGCCGCCAACGTGGCCGGGGCGTTCCTCCTCGGCTTCTTCGCGACGCGCCTGCAGGAGCGGCTCCCGCCTTCGACGCTGCAGCGCCCGCTGCTCGGTACCGGCTTCTGCGGCGCGCTGACGACCTTTTCGACGCTGGATCTCGAGGTGCTCCGGCTCGTGCGCCAGCACTGCACCGGGCTCGCGGCCGGCTACCTGGCGGCCAGCCTCGTCTGCGGCTTCGCCGCCGTCTTCGCCGCGACGATGCTCGTGCGGAGGGCCCGCCTCCGGTGACGCTCCTGGTCTGGTGCGGCGTCGCGGCCCTAGGCTCGCTCGGGGCGATCCTGCGCTTCGTCGTCGACACGCAGATCCAGGCGCGCTCGGGGGACCAGCTGCCGCTCGGCACGCTGGCGGTGAACCTCGGCGGGGCGCTCGTGCTCGGCGTGCTGACCGGCGCAAACGTCGGCGGCGACGCGCTCCTGCTGGCCGGTACCGGTCTCCTGGGCGCCTACACGACGTTCTCCACCTGGATGTTCGAGACGCAGCGCCTCGCCGAGGAGGGCGAGGGCCGGATCGCCCTCGGCTACGTCGCGGCAAGCGTCGCCGGCGGGCTCGCGTGCGGCGCGCTCGGCTGGGCGATCGGGACGGTCCTGTGAAGCTCACCGCCTACTTCGGGGAGAACGCCCGCGTCGAGGGCAGGCTCGTCTCGGACGCGCTGCTCGACTACCTCGAGCGGAGCGGCGTCGCGACCGCGGTCCTCCTGCGCGGCGTCGAAGGCTTCGGGCACAGCCACCGCCTGCACACCGAGCACTTCCCGGACACGGCGCCCAAGCTGCCCCTCGTCGCGGTCGCAGTCGACGAGCGGGAGCGGATCGCGCCGCTCGTCGCCGGCGCGGCAAAGCTCGTCTCTGGCGGCCTCGTCACGCTCGAGCGCGCGAGCCTCGGCACCGGGGCTGCGGAGCTTCCCGTCGAGGCGAAGCTGACCGTCTACCTGGCGCGGCACCAGCGCGTGGATGGGCGCCCGGCCCACCGCGCCCTCGTCGAGCTGCTGCGCGGGCACGAGCTCGCCGCCGCCACGGTGCTCCTCGGCGTCGACGGGCTTCTCGCCGGCCGGCGGCAGCGCGCACGATTCCTCGGGCGGAACGGCGAGACGCCGCTCGTGGCGACCGCCGTGGGCCCGGGCGCGACGGTGGCGGCGCTCCTCCCCGAGATCGCCCGCCGCTTCGCCGAGCCGGCCATGGCCGTCGAGCGCGTCCAGGTCTGCAAGCGCGAGGGTGACCTGCTCGCCGTCCCGGAGCAGCTGCCTCCGGGAACGCTCCAGAAGCTGACGATTCACGCGGGCGCTCACGCACGCGCGGGCGCGCACCCGCTCCCGCTGGCGCTCGTGCGCGGCCTGCGCGAGGCCGATTCGGCAGGCGCCACGATGCTCCGCAGCGTCTGGGGCTACGCCGGCGGCGAGGCGCCGCACGGCGACCGGGTCGCGCTCGTCCGCCAGACGCCGAGCCTCGTCGTGACGATCGACAGGCCGGAGGAGATCCAGCGCCTGTGGCCGCTGATCGACGCGCTGACCGGTGAAGCGGGCCTCGTCACGAGCGAGCGGGTCCCAGGGTTGAGTTTCGCGGAGCCGGGAACGAACCCGCTTTGATTGCGACATCAAGTTCTTGAGGGGGGTCGTCACATGGCATCTGGAGTCCTGCTTCTCCGTCTCGTTCTGGGCGCGACCATGGCCGGTCACGGCGCGCAGAAGCTCTTCGGCGTCTTCGGCGGCCCCGGCCCGCAGGGAGCGGCCGGCTTCTTCGGCGCGCTGCGCTTCCGCTCGCCGTTCGCGCTGGCGATC
>JAWVDX010000042.1:0-3764 GCA_033857015.1 Gaiellaceae bacterium | reverse complement strand
TCGCGCTGCTCGCTCGACGGCTCGAGGCGTCCTTCGCGGGCGCCGGCACGGCGTACCGCCTCGGCGGCGGCGAGTTCTGCGTGGTCGCGCCGATCGACGCGGAGCTCGGCGAGGATCACCTCGTCGTCGACGCGGTCGCTGCGCTCACGGAGCAGGGGGACGGCTTCGACATCGTGCCCGGCTGCGGCGTCGTCGTGTTGCCGCGCGAGGCGGCCGAGGCCACGGTCGCGCTCCGGATCGCCGACCAGCGCCTCTACGCGAGCAAGCAGAGCGGGCGCCGCTCGGCGAGCCGCCAGTCCACGGACGTGCTCCTGCGCGCGCTCAGCGAGCGCAGCCCCGAGCTCGGCAGCCACCTCCACGACGTCGCCGAGCTCGCGGGCCAGGTCGGCGCGCGGATGGGGATGGCCGACGTGGAGCTCGACGACCTGCTCCAGGCGGCCGAGCTGCACGACGTCGGCAAGATGGCGATCCCGGACGCGATCCTGAAGAAGCCGGGCCCGCTCGACCAGGAGGAGTGGTCGTTCATTCGCGGGCACACGGTGATCGGCGAGCGGATCGTCTCCGCCGCGCCCGCGCTGGCTCCGGTCGCGGCGCTCATCCGCTCGAGCCACGAGCGCTGGGACGGGAGCGGCTACCCCGACACGCTGCTCGAGGCCCAGATCCCGCTCGGCTCCCGGATCATCGCCGTCTGCGACGCGTTCGACGCCATGATCGGCTCGCGTCCGCACCGCCTGGGAATGACCGCCGAGGAGGCGCTCGGCGAGCTCAAGCGCTGCGCGGGGACGCAGTTCGACCCCGAGGTCGTGCGCGTCTTCGAGGCGGCGTTCGAGGAGCTCATGCGCAACGGGCTCGCGGCGGCGTAGAACCCATCTCGGGAAGACGACGCAAGGCTTCGTTCGGAGATGGGTTCCTAGCTCCATTAGGCAACTGACCCTCAAGGGGGAGCCTCTCCGACCCGATCTAAGGCGAAGCGGGTCGCGAACGAGCGAGGGAGAAAAGCGTTGACGATGCGGACAATGAAGATCACGGCGCTCATGCTGGCGATCGCCCTCGTCCCGCTCAGCGTTGCCCTCGTGCTCGCCGGGAAGCGGCACGACCGCCAGGTCGCCGTCGGCGAGCTCACCCGGAGCGCCGCGACCGGAGTCGCCGGCGCGCTCGGAACGACCTCCGGCTCCGTGCCCGCCGTCGCCGGCGTCATGCGGCCGGTGGCAGCGTCCAGCCACAGCCTTTCGCTCGCCGTCCTCGACGCCGGCGGGAACCTCGTCGCCGCCACGGGGCCTCCGCTGCCGGCGAAGTCGCTGCGCGCGGGCGCCGTCCCTGGGAAGCAGGTCACCGTCTCGCACCCCGGCGGCCAGCTGCATGGCTGGAGCGTGCTGGCCGCGGCTCCTGCGGCGCCGTTGCTCGTCGCCGGCGACGCGCTGCCGATCGTCCTGACCCTGCTCGCGCTCGGGCTCCTCGGCTTCGTCCTCACGCGCCGCAGCCCCGCCGACGCGGGCCCGGTGCTCGCCGACCGGCTCACCGGCCTCGGCAATCGCCGGCGCCTGGAGCTCGATCTCGAGCGGATGATCCCGCAGGCCAGCGAGACGGAGCCGATCCTGCTCGCGCTGCTCGATCTCGAGGGCTTCAAGACCTATAACGACAGCTTCGGCCGCACCGCGGGCGATGCGCTGCTCTCCCGGCTCGGCAAGAACCTCGCGCACGCGATCGAGGGCCGGGGCAACGCCTACCGGATGGGCGGCGACGAGTTCTGCGTCGTCGTGCGGGTCGGCGCGGACGGCCAGGCGCCGCTGCTCGCCGACGCGTCCGCCGCGCTCTCCGAGCGGGGCGAGGGCTTCGCGATCGCGAGCGACCAGGGCTCCGTCCTGCTCCCGCAGGAGGCGGGCGACGTCGCGGCCGCGCTGCGCATCGCCGACCAGCGGCTCTACGCCGGCAAGGCGAGCGACACCCGCTCGGCCGGCCGCCAGTCCGCGGACGTGCTCCTCCAGGCGCTCTACGAGCGCAGCCCGGAGCTCGGCAGCCACCTCCACGACGTTGCGCTCACCGCACGGGAGGTCGGCAAGCGCCTCGGCATGTCCGGCGAGGAGCTCGACCAGATCGCCCAGGCCGCGGAGCTCCACGACGTCGGCAAGATGGCGATCCCGGACGCGATCCTCAAGAAGCCGGGCCCGCTCGACCACGAGGAGTGGGAGTTCATCCGCGGGCATACGATCATCGGCGAGCGCATCGTCTCGGCCGCGCCCGCGCTGGCGCCGGTCGCGAAGCTGATCCGCTCGAGCCACGAGCGCTTCAACGGAACCGGGTATCCCGACTCGCTGAAGGGGGACGAGATCCCCCTCGGCGCGCGTGTCGTCGCGGTCTGCGACGCCTACGACGCGATGATCGGGCCGCGCCCGTACAGGCTCGGGCTCAGCAAGGAGGACGCGATCTCGGAGCTGCGGCGCTGCGCCAATGCCCAGTTCGATCCTGTCGTCGTCGACGTCTTCTGCACCGTGGTGGACGGGCTCGAGGTCGAGGACAACGAAGACGAAGCAGTCATCGCTTCCCGCCAGCATTAGGCCGCCGCACGGTATTTTGGCCTCGTGCCCGCAACGCTGACACCGCCGAAGACCCGCCGCCGCTCGTCGAGCGGGAGCGGGCTCGGGAGCCACTGGCGGGTCATCGTCCTGAACGACTCGCACAACAGCTTCGACGGCGTCGCCGAGGCGCTCGCGGCCGTCATCCCGGGGATCGGCTACGCCGACGGGCTGGCCTTCGCGGACAAGATCCACACCACCGGTCAGGCGATCGTCTGGTCGGGGCATCGCGAGCTCGCGGAGCTCTACTGGGGCGAGCTGGACGCCCGCGGCCTGACGCTCGCTCCGCTGGAGGGCTCGTGACCGCCCGCACCAAGGAGCTGCGCTTCGAGACGCGGCTCGAGCCGGACGGGCGCTTCTGCGCCGGCAGCGAGGAGCTGCTCCCGCCGGAGGCGTGGCACGCGGAGGATCTCGTCCTGGCAGGACTCATCAAGTGCTCGTTCGCCAGCCTGCGCCACAGCGCCGGGCGCATCGGCGTCTCGGTCGGCGCGGCGACCGCTGTCGCGCGCTGCACCGTCACCCGGCGTGACGAGGACGGACGCTTCGCGTTCAGCACGGTCGAGGTCGAGCTCGCTGCGACGCTCGAACCGGCGCTGGACGAAGCGCGCCGCGGAGAGCTCGTGGAACGCGCGGAGCGAGGGTGCTTCGTGGGCGCCTCGTTGACCGCAAAGCCGCAGTACACCTGGCGTCTGAGCTAGCGGCGGGGCCTCGGTCCGGTCCGTCCGGTCCGGGGAGTACCGTCCGGTCCATGTCAATGCAGCGCTTGCGGCATCTCACGGAGCAGGAGTGCTACACGCGGATCTACGGCGACCGGGACGAGAGCGTCCGCGTCGTCGCCTCCAAGGCGCGGGAGTCGCGGTTCCCGGCGCTGAGCGGCGAGCTGTTGCGCGAGCTGTTCGAGGTGCGCATCGACGAGCGCGACCCCGAAGCGCCCGCTGAAGCCGCCGCCTAGCAGCGCCGTTCCGGACGTCCTCGCTCCCGGCCTCCGGGTCGTCTTCTGCGGGATCAACCCCGGGCGCGTCTCCGCAGCCGCCGCGGCCCATTTCGCCAATCCGCGCAACGACTTCTGGCGGCTCCTGCACGAGGCAGGGTTCACGCCGCGCCTGCTCGCCCCGCAGGAGCAGGATGCGCTGCTCGAGCTCGGCTACGGCGTGACCAACGCGGCGCTGCGCACGACGCCCGGCTCCGGCG
>JAWVDX010000041.1:0-4369 GCA_033857015.1 Gaiellaceae bacterium | reverse complement strand
GCCCCGGCGATCGCGCCCTCGCAGCCGAGATCGCGCAGCGCCTCCAGGTCGGCGAGGCTCGCGACGCCGCCGGCCGCGACGACCGGGAGGTTGCTCGCGGCGATGACGCGTCCGAGCAGCTCCAGGTCGGGGCCGGCGAGCGAGCCGTCGCGGCGCGTGTTCGTGACGAGGAGGCGGTGGACACCGGCGTCGGCGCAGCGGCGGGCCAGCTCCTCGGGAGTCAATTCGGAGACGTCCGTCCAGCCGCGGAGCGCGACCCGCCCGTCCTTCGCGTCGATCGCCACGACCAGGCGCTCGCCGAAGCGCGTCGCCGCCTCCTGCAGGAACTCCGGCGCCGCAGCCGCCGTGCCGACCATCACGCGCGTCGCGCCCGCCAGGAGGCCTGTCTCGATCGCCTCGATGCTGCGGTAGCCGCCGCCGACCTGCAGCGGGACTCCCGGAGCCGCCGCCGTGATCCGCGCGACAAGGCTCTCGGTCGGGGCGCCGCGGAAGGCGCCGTCGAGGTCGACGAGGTGGAGCCAGCGCGCGCCCTCGCCGGAGAAGCGCCGTGCCGCCGCCTCCGGGTCGCCGCCCTCGATCGTGACCCGCTCGCGGACTCCTTCGGCGAGGCGCACGCAACGGCCTTCCAGCACGTCGAGTGCGGGGTAGACAGTGAATTCCCTTGGTGGCATGCTACCATGCTAACATGGCGAACAGGATGGAGACCAGAGACCAGATCGACCCGGAGATCCTCCCGGGCGTCGACGACCTGCTCGAGGCGCTGCTCGCCCTGCGCGCGCCGGACGAGCTGCTGCGGTTCCTGCGCGACCTCTGCACGCGCTCCGAGCTCGAGGCCATGGCGCACCGCTGGCAGATCGTCCAGCTGCTCGACGACGGCCTCCCCTATCTGGACGTGGCCGACAAGGCCCACGCCTCGACCGCCACGGTGACCCGCGTGGCCCAGTGGCTCCGCCACGGCACCGGCGGCTACCAGATGGCGCTCGACCGGACGAAGCGAAAGCGGAAGAAATGACCGCCAACGGCTTCGCGAGAGCGGGCGCGGACGGGCGCCTCACCCTCGCCGTGCCCTCGAAGGGGCGCATGTCCGGCCCGGCGCTCGACCTCCTGAGGGCGGCCGGCCTCTCGTTCGAGATCAACGAGCGCTCGCTCCACGTTCCGTGCACGAACGCGCCGGTCGAGCTCCTTTTCGTGCGCCCGCACGACATCCCGGAGTACGTCCAGGATGGCGTGGTCGACGCAGGGATCACGGGCGCGAACCTGATCGCCGAGTCGGGCGCGGACGTCGTCACGCTGATCGAGCTCGGCTTCGGCCGCTGCGCCCTCGAGGCCGCGGTGCCCCACGACGCACCGCAGCAGACGCTGGCCGACCTCCAGGGCCTGCGCGTCGCCACGACCTATCCCGTCTCGACGCGGGCAGCGCTGGCCGAGCACGGCGTCACGGCGGAGCTGATCCTGCTCTCCGGCTCGGTGGAGGCGGCGCCGCGCCTCGGCCTCGCCGACGCGATCGTCGACCTCGTCTCGACCGGCTCCACGTTGACCGCGAACGGCTTGCGCCGGTTGGGGCGGTTGCTCGACTCGCAGGCGGTGTTCATCGGCAACCCGAGGACGCTGGAGGCGCGGGCGACCGAGCTGGAGCGGCTCGAGCTGATGGTGCGCGGCGTCGTCGCGGGCCGGCGGCGGCGCTACCTGATGATGAACGCCCCGACCGAGCGGGTCGAGGAGCTGGAGGCGATCCTGCCCTCGATGGGCGCGCCGTCGGTGATCGCGCTGGCGGATCCGGCGCAGGTGGCGCTGCACGCCGCCGTCGAGGCGGACGAGATCTGGGATCTGCTGCCGCGGCTCAAGGCTGCGGGTGCGAGCGGCATCCTCGTCTTGCCGGTCGAAAGGGTCGTCCCGTGACTCCAGGGCGCGGGGTCAGACCCCTGGGCCTGGGTGTTTTGGCGCTGCAGGTGCTTGTTTGCAGCGGAATTGCCCCGCGGGAGCGGGCGCACCGAGGTGTCGCGATTGGACAGTGGACTCCGCAGATGGATCGGAGCACGACGTAATGCGGGGTGCCGACTACGCCGACCTGCTGCCGCGCGTGGCCGAGATCGTCGGCGACGTGCGCGATCGCGGTGACGCGGCGCTGCGCGACTGGGCCGAGAAGCTGGACGGCGCGGTGCCGATCGCGCTGCGCGTCCCGCCCGAGGAGATTGCGAACGCCGAGCTCGACGAGGCGACGCTGGCGGCGGTCCGCGAGCTGGCGCGCACGGTGCGCGAGTTCCACGAGCTCCAGCGCCCCGACGGCTTCACGCACGCCCCGTTCCCCGGGATCGAGACGGAGCGGCGCTGGCTGCCGCTCGAGTCCGTCGGCGTCTACGTCCCCGGCGGCAAGACGCCACTACCCAGCTCGCTCGTCATGACGGTCGTGCCGGCGCAGGTCGCCGGTGTCGAGCGCATTGCGGTCGCGACGCCGAAGCCCGTGCCGGCGATCCTCGCGACGGCCCGCGAGCTGGGCGTGACGGAGATCTACGCGATCGGCGGCGCGCAGGCCATCGCCGCCCTCGCCTACGGTACCGAGACGGTGCAGCGCGTCGACAAGATCGTCGGCCCGGGACAGTCCTGGACGACCGCGGCGAAGCTGCTCGTCTCCTCCTTCGTCGGCATCGATCTGCCCGCGGGGCCGAGCGAGGTGCTGATCGTCGCGGACGGCTCGGCGGATCCGGCGCTCGTCGCGGCGGACCTGCTCGCCCAGGCGGAGCACGGCCCCGGCTCGGAGTCGATCCTCGTGACCCCGGACGAGGCCCTCGCGGACGCGGTGCTCGCCCTCGTGGGCGCGGCGGAGCAGGTGCAGACGCGGCTCGTGGCCTCGCTCGACGACGCGCTCGCGTTCACCAACGAGTACGCCCCGGAGCACCTGCAGCTGATGGGCGCCGAAGCGGAAGCGCTGCTCCCGCGCGTACGGCACGCCGGCGCGATCTTCCTCGGCGATGCATCGGCGGTGCTCGGCGACTACGCCGTCGGGACGAACCACGTCCTCCCGACGGGCGGGCTCGCGCGTGCGCGTGGCGGGCTCGGCCTCGAGGACTTCCTCAAGCCGATCGAGATCGTGCGCGCTAACGCCGAAGGGCTGGAGGCGGTGCGCCCCATCGTCGCGGCGCTGTCCGCCATCGAAGGGCTACCGCTGCACGGCGCGGCGGTCGAAGCGAGATTCGTCCCGCGATGACCCCTCAGCCGACACAGCTTCCGGACGGGTTCCGTCCGTACGTCTGGGCGATCCCGCTCGAGGAGCAGGCCGCTGCGCGCGGGCTCTCCACGGCGCAGATGATCCGCTTCGACGCGAACGTGCCGCCGCTGCCTGGCGTGCCGCAGGTTGCGCTGACGCAGAGCTTCGCGCGGCTCAACGAGTATCCGCCCGGCGGCTACCGCGAGCTGCACGCCGCGGCCGCGGGCTACGTCGGTGTCGAGCCGGAGCAGATCGTCCTCGGCGCGGGTGCGGACGAGCTGATCTACGTCGTCGCGCGCACCTACCTCGGGCCGGGACGCGTCGCAGTCGTCGCAGACGCGCCCACCTACCCGGTGTACCGGATCGCGAGCGAGCTCACGGGCGCGACAGTCACGGACTCCGCCTGGGACGACCTTCCCACGGGCGAGGTGATCTGGATCTGCAGCCCGCACAACCCGACAGGCCGCGCTCGCACGCGCGCCGAGGTTGCGGCGGTGGCGCAGGCGAACCCGGACGCGCTCGTCGTCGTCGACGAGGCCTACGTCGAGTACGGGGGCGAGACCGCTGTTCCGCTCGTCGCGGAGCTCCCGAACGTCGTCGTGCTGCGCACCCTCTCGAAGGCCTTCGGTCTCGCGGCGCTGCGCGTCGGCTACGCCGTCGCCGCCCCGGACGTGGCGGAGGCGATGCGCGAGCGCACCGAGCCGGCGCCGATCAGCGCACCGTCCGCGACGATTGCCGCGGCGGCGCTCCGCAACCCACGCACCGACGTCGAGGAGACGATCGCCGAGCGGGAGCGCGTGCGCGCCGCCCTGCTCGCCGCCGGCTACGACTGCCCGGCCTCGGCCGGGAACTTCCTCTTCTTCGACGTGGCCGCCCCGGACCAGCTCTTCGAGGAGCTCGCGGGGCAGGGCCTGATCCTGCGCCGCTACCCGAACGGGCTCCGCTTCACCGTGCGGCTCCCGGCGGAGAACGACCGGCTGCTCGCCGCGCTCGGCGTGGAAGCGGAGGCGTCGCAGCGCCGCTCCGCGCTCGTCGTGCGCACGACCACGGAGACGGCGCTGCGCATCTCGCTCGGCCTCGACGGCCGCGGGCGGGCGCGCGTGGACACCGGCGTCGGCTTCCTCGACCACCTGCTCACGCTCTTCGCCTTCCACGGCAAGCTCG
>JAWVDX010000040.1:0-4854 GCA_033857015.1 Gaiellaceae bacterium | reverse complement strand
CACCGTCGTGCGCCGCCTCGACGAGGTGAAGGCGGCCAAGCGCGCAGTCGTGCGCTACCGCTTCGAGGAGCACCCCGACCTGCGCGACGCAACCGCGCCGGTCGCCTGATGGGCCGTGCCCTCCTGCTCCCCCACCTCGCGCTCGCCGTCCTCGCGGGCGGCTGCGGCGGCGGCTCCAAGCACTACACGCTCGCGAAGTCGAAGCCCTGCCTGACGAAGCACTTCAAGCTCTTCCCGCTCTCCTCGGGCGGCGCGGCGAAGCTCGGCCTCGTGACGCTCGTCGGGCTCGACTCGCCGGGCCACTACGTCGCCTTCTACAAGGACGAGAAGACCGCGAAGAAGGCGCACGTCGACTTCGTCCACCGGGCCGCCACGAGCGGCGCCGCCGGCTCGGACACCGTGGAGCAGCAGGGCAACGTCGTGCTCATCCTCGCGTCCGAGGACCGGACGCAGGACTCCACGATCCTCGACTGCCTGGCCTAGCTGAAATGAGCGTCAGGTCTCTAGGCCGACTCGACGAGCCCGGCTTCGACCTTGCGCTCGTGCTTGTTGGCGTACAGCCGCTTGTCCGCTGCGTTCAGCGCCTCGATGACCTCGGTGGCGTCGCGCGGGAGGATCGCCACGCCCACGGAGGTGCCCACGCTGTAGCCGACGCCCCGCTCGCTGAGCGCCTCGCAGGCCCGCTCGATGACGTCACCCGGCCCGTCGGCGGGGCAGCGCGCGAGGAGGCAGAACTCGTCGCCGCCCATCCGGTAGGCCTCGCCGCTGCCGAGCAGTGCGTCCTCGAGGCGCCGCCCGAGCCGCGCGAGCAGCGCGTCGCCCGCGGGGTGGCCGAAGGTGTCGTTGACCTGCTTGAAGCCGTCGAGGTCGAAGAGCGCGAGCACGAGCTCGTCGCCCCGTGTCGCACCGCCGAGCGCCCGCTCGAGGTCGACCAGCAGCTTGCGCCTGTTGGAAAGCCCGGTCAGCGCGTCGTGCAGCGCCTCGTCGCTCGTGCGGGCGAAGCGCCGGCCGAGCGCGAGCGACGCGCCGACGAGGAGGGCCACGACCAGCGCGATGAGGATCGCCCCGATCCCGAGCAGGCTCTGCTTCTCCTTCTTGGCGGCCAGCAGCAACCAGGCGTTGGCGTTGTCCCTGGAGGGCTTGATCGTCTGCCACGAGACGCGGTAGCCGTTGAAGGTCGCGACGCCCGAGCTCTCGCCCTTCGCTGCCCGCTGGAGGACGTTGTGCGCCATCGGCAGGTCGGTCGCCTGGTTCTCCGCGGCGTTCGCCGAGATCGCGGCGCCGGGCTCGAGCGGGTTCTTGTTGAAGAACACGACCTGCTTCTTCGTGCGGTCCAGCATCGCCACGAGCAGCCCGTTGCTGTCCGCGTCGGCGGTCTTGCGGAAGCCCTCGAGCGTGAGCTCGAACTCGACGATCCCGGCCACCTTGCCGTCGACCTGGACGACGGTGGCGAACGGGATCACCCAGGTGCCGGCCTCGGGCGAGACGAATGGGGCGCCCTCGAAGACGCGGCCGGGGCCGAGCTTGAGCGCCGGCTCGAAGTACGGGTAGCGCTGGTTGAAGAGCGCGCGACCGGCCGCCGAGGCGCGGTCGACGTCCAGCGGGATGAACGAGCGCGGGAGGACGCGTCCCTCGATGACCTCCGACTGCTGCCGTCCGCCCGTGAGGAAGAAGCGCTGCGCGGCGATGTCCTCGCCGTAGAGGTTCCGGAGGTAGGCGAGGGCGCCGTCGACGGCCTTCCAGCCCCGCTCCGCGTCGAACTGGGCGCAGCGCGTGCGGCCGCCGGTCGCCGCGCAGCGCTTGCGGAGGTCGCTCTCGAGCGCCGGCAGCGTGAAGGCTGCGTTCTGCGCGACGAGGAGCGCGCTCTGGCGCGCGCTGTGCGTGGCGGAGTCGATCTGCTCGCGCACCGTCGAATTGCCGTGCGTGAGCGCCGCGTTCTCCTTCGCCTGCGCGTTCGAGCGCTGCTGCAGGACGATGGCCGCGATGCTCGCAGGGAGGAGTGCGAGCCCGAGAACGAGCAGCGTGACTTTCGTACCGCGCACAGAGGCTGTTATCGGCCGCCACATCCCCCTGCTCAAGGGGGACATTTCCGGTTCGTCGGGCGCGCTCCGGCAAAGCGACGCCTTGACAGGGAGCGGAGGCGGAGCCTATCGTTGACAACGATGTCACGAGCGGAGCGTCAGTGAGCGAGCGCAACGTCGAGATCGTGGCGGATACACCCGAACGCGCTGCAGCGCGGCCGACGATGAGCGACGTCGCCCGCGCCGCGGGCGTCTCCCTGAAGACCGTCTCCCGCGTCGTCAACGACGAGCCGGGCGTGCGCCTCGACACGGCGCACCGCGTCCAGGAGGCGATCCAGACGCTGGGCTTCCGGCGCAACGACGCCGCCCGGGCGCTGCGCTCCGGTCAGGTGTCGCGCACGCTCGGGCTCGTCATCGAGGACATCTCGAACCCGTTCTACTCCGGGATCATGCGCGGCGTCGAGCAGGTCGCGCGCGAGCACGGGCGCCTCCTCATCGCCGGCAGCTCGGACGAGACGCCGGAGCGCGAGCGCGAGCTCGTGCTGGCGCTCTGCGAGCGGCGGGTCGACGGGCTGATCATCGTGCCCGCCTCGAACGATCACGCGTACCTCCTCCCGGAGATGCGCCTCGGCGTGCACGTCGTCTTCCTCGACCGCCCGCCCGTGGGGATCACCGCGGACACCGTCCTGCTCGACAACCAGGGCGGCGCTGACGCGGCGACCGAGCATCTCGTGGCGCAGGGCCACCGCCGTGTCGCGCTGGTCGGCGACACGCCCACGCTCTTCACCGCCTCGGAGCGGCTCGCCGGCTACCGGCGGGCGCTCGAGCGGCACGGCCTCCCGTTCGACGAGCAGCTCGTGCGGCTGGGCCTCCACGACGCGGACGCAGCGGCGCGGGCGGCGGCGGGGCTGCTCGCGCTTCCCGATCCGCCGACCGCGATCTTCGCCGCGAACAACCGCAACACGATCGGTGCGCTGCGCGCGATCGCCGCGGTGGAGCGCACCGTCGCGCTCGTCGGCTTCGACGACATCGAGCTCGCCGAGCTCCTCGCCGTGCCGGTCACCGTGGTCGCGGGCAGCCCGCTCGACCTCGGCGAGCAGGCGGCCAACCTGCTCATCGAGCGCCTCCAGGGGTCGCAGGCGCCGCACCGCACGATCGTCCTGCCGACGACGCTCGTCCCGCGTGGCTCGGGCGAGGTCTGGCCGTGACCCCCGGCTTCCTCCGGCCGCAGCTCGGTGAAGGGGGTGCCGGGCCGGCTTCCTCCCACGGCGTCGCGCCCCTCGCGCTCAGCGAGCTGCGCCCGGAGGGAGACGGGCCTCGCCGGTGAGCTCCCCCGGACGGGAGCTCCTCGTCGGAGGCGTCGAGGCCGGCGGCAGCAAGTGGGTCTGCGCCGTCGGCACCGGCCCCGCCGATGTCCGCGACTCGGTCGTGGTGCCGACGACGACGCCGGAGGAGACGATCGGGCGGGTCATCGAGTTCTTCGCCTCCCACGAGGGCCTCGACGCGATCGGCGTCGGCTCCTTCGGCCCGGTCGACGCCGAGCCGTCCTCGGCGACCTGGGGCTACATCACCTCGACGGCCAAGCCGGGATGGGCCGGCGTGGACGTCGCCCAGCGGCTCGGCTCCGCACTCGGGCTCCCCGTCGCCTTCGATACGGACGTCAACGCCGCGGCGATCGGCGAGCGGCGCTGGGGCGCGGCCGCCGCGCTCGAGACGTTCTGCTACATCACCGTCGGCACCGGGATCGGCGGCGGCGGCTTCGTCAACGGCCGCCTGATGCACGGGCTCCTGCATCCCGAGTTCGGGCACATGCGCATCCCGCACGACAGCCTGCGCGACGACTTCGCCGGTGTCTGCCCCTTCCACGGCGACTGCCTCGAAGGGCTCGCCTCCGGGGAGGCCCTGCGCGTCCGCACCGGGACCGCCGCGAGCGAGCTCGCCGACGGCGACGCGGTGTGGGAGCTCGAGGCGCATTACCTCGCGCTCGGCCTCGTGAACGTGATCTGCACGCTGTCCCCGCATCGGATCGTCCTCGGCGGAGGGGTGATGCGCCGCGAGGCGCTCCTTGGGCTCGTCCGCCGGGAGGTGCAGGCGCTGCTCGGCGGCTACCTCACCGCGCACGCGCTGGACGGCGGGATCGGCGAGTACATCGTGCCGCCGCAGCTGGGCGACCGGGCCGGCGTGCTCGGCGCGTTCGAGCTCGCCCGGACCGTGCGCTAGAGGCCTGATGCGTGTTGGGGCGTCGCTGCAGGGCTGTTCCAGGCCAAGCCAGGCTGGCTCGGCGTCCGCAGCACAGGCCGGACGCCTGGGCAAGGGCGTCGAGACGGCATGGCGCCGCGCCTGGGACAGCAGCCGCAGCAACCGGCCAATGCGCATCAGGCCTCTAGAGCGCCTGCTCCGTCGCCGGGTCGAAGAAGTGGAGCCGCTCGGGGTCGAGCCGCACCTCGACGGTGTCCCCTGCCTGGATGCCGCTCCGCGGCTCGAAGGCGGCGCAGAACACGGCGCCCGCCCGCTTGATCAGCGGCGCATCCTCGAGCGCGCCGCCGGTCGCCGCAGCGACGCTCTCCGTCTTCGCGCGCTCCGCGTCGACGCCGAAGTAGGCGAGGAGGCTCGCCCCGAGCGCCTCGACCCGGTCGACCGTGGCCGTCAGGGCCGGCTTCCCGTTCGTCGCTGCCTCGCTGCCCGGCCCGTGCAGGTCCTCGGGGCGGATGCCGACGATCACCTGCTTGCCGGCCCACGCCTCGAGGCTGCGCTCCTCGGCCGCCGCCTGCGGGACCGGCACCGTGACGGCGCCGAGGCGCGCGACGAGCCCGCCGTCGCCCCGCTCGATCGT
>JAWVDX010000039.1:0-4855 GCA_033857015.1 Gaiellaceae bacterium | reverse complement strand
GAGAACGAGGCGCGCGAGCGCGGCGCGACCCACGTCGTCGTCGCGCCCGAGGGGGAGAGCGACGAGGGGCGCACGTTCTACGCCCTGCGCGGCTACGAGCCGACCGGCGGTCGCCTGACCCTGCCGCTCTAGAGCTGCTTGGCGACGGCGACGTCGTCGATGACGGCGCCGCTCGTGTTCACGCTGACGCCCTCGCGGGCCAGCGCCGCGACGACCTCCTCGCGGGCCTTGAAGATGCGCCACTTGACGGTTGCGAGGGTGATCTCCAGAGCGTCGGCGATCTCGTTGTAGGACAGGCCGACGACGTCGCGCATCAGCAGCGCCGTCTTCAGGTCCGGGTTCAGCGCGTGGATCGCGCGCCAGACCGAGTCCATCACCTCGAGCTGCTCGAACGGCGTGTCGACGGACTCGAGAGGGGGCGCGTCGTCGAGAGCCACCAGATGGCGCGGGCGCCGTTCGGCGCTCCGCAGCTCGTCGAGGACGCGGTTCTTCGCCACCTGGAAGAGCCAGGTGGTGAAGCGCGAGCGCAGCGAGAAGCCGCGCAGCCCCTGGAAGACGCGCAGGAAGATGTCCTGCGTCAGATCCTCGGCCAGCGTGCGCTCGCCGACCATCCGCAGCACGTAGTTGAAGACGGGCCGCTCGTACGCCCGCAGGATCAAGGTGAAGGCGCGCTCGTCTCCCGCTTGCGCCTTCCGAAGAACCGCTGGATCAGGCTGGGTGAGCGCCAAGATAGGGATGAGTATATCCCCGGTCTAGGCGATTACCAGAGCGCAGAGCCCGTCATTTGTACTGGCTTCGTAAAACCGAGCAGAGCCAGCGCAGAGGGCATGAGATCACGTAATTCGCCGGTTCTCAGCTGGTAGCCAGGGGCGGTCAGGACGAGTGGCACGAGATTCGTTGTATGGGCCGTGTAAGGGGAGACTCCGTCGGGCTCGAGCATCCGCTCCGCGTTCCCGTGATCGGCCGTGATCAGGCAGACCCCGCCCTTCGCGGCGACGGCCTCGACGACCTGGCCCAGGCAGGCGTCGACCGTCTCCAGGGCGGCGACGACGGCCGGGATCGAGCCCGTGTGGCCGACCATGTCGGGGTTGGCGAAGTTGAGCACCGCGAAGGCGAAGTCGCCCGCCGCGATCTCGGCGCAGAACTGGCGCGTCACCTCGCGGGCGGACATCTCCGGCTTGTGGTCGTAGCTCGGCACGTCGCGAGGCGAGGGCACGAGCACCCGCTTCTCGCCCTCGAACGGCTCCTCGCGGCCGCCGTTGAAGAAGTAGGTGACGTGCGCGTACTTCTCCGTCTCGGCCATGTGCAGCTGCGTGGCGGCGTGGGCCGCGACGATCTCGGCCATCACCTGGTCGACGTCCTGCTCGCCGAAGAGGACGGGACAGTCGAGCTCGTGGCTGTAGCGGGTCATCGTCACGAGGTCGTAGCCGCCCTCGACGAGGCGCTGGGCGAGCTGGCGCCCGCGATCGGGGCGGAAGTTGAAGAAGATCGCCACGTCGTCCTTGTCGAGGCGGGGCCGGCCGTCGAGGACGATCGGCTTGATGAACTCGTCCGTCAGGCCCGCGTCGTAGGAGGACTGGACCGCCGCGATCGGGTCGTCGGCGTGCGTGCCCTCGCCGGCGACGATCGCCTGCAGCGCGAGGTCGGTGCGCTCCCAGCGCTTGTCGCGATCCATCGCGTAGTAGCGGCCGACGACGGTGGCGATGGCGTCCGCCGGCAGCTGCGTCAGGTCGTGGACGGCCGAGATCGGGGAGACGTCGCGCCCGTCCGTGAAGGCGTGCACGAAGGTGCGGCCCGCGAAGCCGTGCTGTCCTGCGATCGTGAGCAGCGCCTGGGCGTGGCGGAGGTGCGAGTGGACGCCACCGGTCGAGACGAGGCCGAGCAGGTGGACGTTGCCGCCGCGCTCCCTGGCCCGCTCGAAAGCGGCGAGCAGCACCGGGTTCGAGCCGAGGGAGCCGTCCGCGACCGCGCGGTTCACGCGCTGCAGATCCTGGTCGAGGATCCGCCCGGAGCCGATCGTCAGGTGACCGACCTCGGAGTTGCCCATCTGGCCGTCCGGCAGGCCGACCGCCTCGCCGGAGGCCTTCAGCTCGGTGTGCGGATACTCCGCCCAGAGCCGGTCGAACACCGGCGTGTCAGCCAGCTCCACAGCGTTCCCCGGGCCCGGCGGAGCGAGGCCCCAGCCGTCGAGGATGACGAGCGCTACGAGCGGGAACGGCTCAGACACGCGCGACGACAGCCTGCGCCGCTTCGACGATGCCGGCGAACGAGGCAGCCTGCAGGGAGGCGCCGCCGACGAGCGCGCCGTCCACGTCCGGCTGGCTCATGAGCTCGAGCGCGTTCTCCGGCTTGACCGAGCCACCGTAGAGGACGGGCACGTCGAGCAGCCCGCGGATGAACGCGTGCGCCTCCTGCGCCTGCTCCGCCGTGGCGGTCTTGCCGGTGCCGATCGCCCACACGGGCTCGTAGGCGAGGACGAGGCCCTCCGGCTCGTCGACGGCCTCGAGGATCGCGCGCACCTGGCGCTCGATGACCTGCTCCGTCTCCCCCGCCTCGCGCTGCGCCTCCGTCTCGCCGACGCAGGCGATCGCCCAGAGACCGGCGTCGAGCGCCGCCTTGGCCCGCTGCGCCGTGGTCTCGTCGGTCTCGCCGAAGTGCTGGCGCCGCTCCGAATGGCCCGCGAGAGTGCCGGCGACGCCGAGGTCGCGCAGCATCCCGGGCGAGATCTCGCCGGTGAAGGCGCCCTCGTTCGCCCAGTGCACGTTCTGCGCGCAGACCGAGATGGACGTCCCGCCGAGGATCGCGAGCGCCTGGACGAGCGAGGTGTACGGCGGGCAGACGGCGACGTCGACGTCCTCCACCGTGCCGAGCGCGGCGACGAGCTCATGGCAGAACGTCTCCGTCTCGGTCGCGTCCTTGTACATCTTCCAGTTGCCGGCAATGAGCATGTCGGTGTTCCTTTCAGTGATCCAGGCCGAGATTGTGGGTTGCCAGCACCAAGCCAGGCGGTGCACTCGACCGCGGGCAAGGCCGGCCGGCCTTGGTCGTGGGCGAGGGTGACGCATGGCGCCGCGTGATGGCGGGCCACGAATCGGGCTGGGTCTCTGAGAGGAACACTAAGCCTCCGGGATAGCTAGGACGCCAGGGAGTTCCTTGCCTTCGAGCAGCTCGAGCGAGGCGCCCCCGCCCGTGGAGACCCACGAGATCCGGTCCGCGAGCCCCATCTCCTCGACGGCGCGCACGGAGTCGCCGCCGCCGACGACCGAGTGGGCGTCCGCATCGGCGACCGCGTTCGCGATCGCCCTGGTGCCCTCGGCGAAGCGCGGGAACTCGAAGACGCCCATCGGCCCGTTCCAGAAGATCGTCTTCGCCGTGGCGATGATCGCCGCGAAGCGCTCGCGTGTGCGGGGCCCGATGTCGAGCCGCTCCCAGCCTTCCGGCACGTCGAAGTAGTCGACGACCCGCAGCTCCGCGTCTGGAGCGAAGCGGTCGGCGATCACCGTGTCGTCGGGGAGCTCGACGTCGCGCCCGACGGGGTTGTCCGCGTGCACCTGCTCGGCCATCTTGCCGCCGATCAGCAGCTCGTCCGCGCGCTCGCCCAACTTCCGCAGCACGCCGATCTTGTCCTGGACCTTGAGGCCGCCGACGATGAAGACGAAGGGGCGCTCGACCTCGCCGAGCAGCTTGCCGAGCTCCGTCAGCTCCCGCTCGAGCAGGAGGCCCGCGTAGGCGGGAAGCAGGTGCGCGACGCCCTCGGTCGAGGCGTGCGCGCGGTGGGCCGAGCCGAACGCGTCATTGACGTAGATGTCCGCAAGGGACGCTAGCCGTTGGGCGTACTCGGGGTCGTTCTTCGTCTCGCCGGGCTCGTAACGGGTGTTCTCCAGCACGGTCAGCGGCGCGGACGAGTCGTCGAAGGCCACGTCGCGGCCGAGCAGCTCCGCAAGCCGCGCCGCGACGGGGCGCAGCGAGTACTTGGGATCCGCCTCGCCCTTCGGCCGGCCGAGATGCGAGCAGACCAGCACCTGCGCCGCGCCACGCTCGAGCAGGAGCCGGAGCGTGGGCAGCGAGGCGCGGATCCGCGTGTCGTCGGCGACCTGCCCGTCCTCGAGCGGGACGTTCAGATCAGCGCGCAAGAGGATGCGCTTGCCGGCGACCTCGGCTTCGCGAACGGAGCGAGGCGTGTGCATTACGGCAGCAGGCGCCCGACGAGGTCGACGAGGCGGCACGAATAGCCCCACTCGTTGTCGTACCAGCCGAAGACCTTCGCGGTGTTCCCGTACGCCATCGTCAGCTTGCTGTCGAGGATGCACGAGAACTGCGAGCCCTTGATGTCCGTCGAGACGAGCTCGTCCTCGGAGTACTGGAGGTACGGCTGGAGCGACCCCGACTCGGCGGCGGCCTTGAACGCGGCGTTGACCTCGTCCTTCGAGACGTCGCGCCCGAGCGTGACGACGAGATCCGTCACCGAGCCGGTCGGGACCGGGGCGCGCACCGAGATGCCGTCCACCTTGCCCTTCAGGTCGGGCAGCACGAGCCCGATGGCTCTCGCGGCTCCCGTCGAGGTCGGGATCAGGTTGATCGCGGCCGCGCGGGCGCGGCGGAGGTCCTTGTGCGGCAGGTCGAGGATCTGCTGGTCGTTCGTGTAGGCGTGGATCGTCGTCATGAAGCCCGACTGCACGCCGAAGCTGTCGTTCAGCACCTTCGCGAGCGGCGCGACGCAGTTCGTCGTGCACGACGCGTTCGAGATGACGTGATGCTGCTCCGCGTCGTACTGGTCGTCGTTGACGCCGAGCACGATGGTGATGTCCGGCTCCGTGGCGGGCGCCGAGATGACGACCTTCTTCGCGCCGGCGTC
>JAWVDX010000038.1:0-5599 GCA_033857015.1 Gaiellaceae bacterium | reverse complement strand
CGCTTCACGGTGCGCCTCCCCGCGGAGAACGATCGGCTCCTCGCCGCGCTCGGTGTCCCGGTCGAGCCGTCG
This sequence comes from Gaiellaceae bacterium, assembly GCA_033857015.1. Lineage (GTDB taxonomy): Bacteria > Actinomycetota > Thermoleophilia > Gaiellales > Gaiellaceae > JAWVDX01. The sequence continues at coordinate 5,527 of JAWVDX010000038.1, read as the reverse complement.
CAGCGCCGCTCCGCCCTCGTCGTGCGCACCACCACCGAGACCGCGCTGCGCATCTCGCTCGGCCTCGACGGCCGCGGCCGGGCTCGTGTGGACACCGGCGTCGGCTTCCTCGACCACCTGCTCACGCTCTTCGCCTTCCACGGGAGGCTCGATCTCGAGCTGCTCGCGGGCGGCGACGTCGAGGTGGACGAGCACCACACGGTCGAGGACGTCCTCGCCGCGCTCGGCGACGCCTTCGAGCAGGCGCTCGGCGGCCGCGAAGGGCTCGTCCGCTATGGCACGGCCACCGTCCCGATGGACGAGGCGCGCGGCTTCGCGTCGATCGACCTCGTCAAGCGCCCGCACGCGGAGGTGCAGCTCGCCTTCACCGGCGACCGCGTCGGCGGGCTGGCGCTGACGCTCCTGCCGCACGCGCTGGAGCGCTTCGCCATGCAGGGGCGGTTCACGCTCCACGTCGAGTCGTCCGGGGAGGACGACCACCACGTCGCCGAGGCGGCGTTCAAGGCGCTCGGCCGCGCGCTCGGCGAGGCGTGCGCGGTCAACGGCTCCGGCGCGGTCAGCTCGACGAAGGGCGAGGCATGAGAGTCGTGCTGGCGGACTACGGTGCGGGCAACCTGAGGAGCGTCTCCTCAGCGTTCGCGCGCGCCGGGGCCGAGGTCGAGATCTCGGCCGACCCTGGCACGGTGGGCTCCGCTCCGCTCGCGGTGATCGCCGGCGTCGGTCACGCGGGCGCCGCGCTGGCCGGGCTCGAGACCCGCGGCCTCGACGAGGCGCTCCGCGAGCGCGCCGCGGCCGGCCGCCCCCTGCTCGGCATCTGCGTCGGCATGCAGCTCCTGTTCGAGGAGAGCGACGAGGGCGGCGCCGGGCTCGGGCTCTTCAAGGGCCCGGTGAAGCGCCTCCAGGCGCGCCGCGTGCCGCACATGGGCTGGAATGCGCTGCGCCTCGAAGGCGAGGTGCCGCTCCTTGACGGGCTGGCCGGAGCAGACGTGTACTTCGCGCACAGCTACTCGGTGAGGCCCACCGAAGACTTGCCGCGCGCCGAGGTCGATCACGACGGCCCGGTCGTCGCCGCGGTGCAGCGCGGCGCCCTAGCCGGCGTCCAGTTCCATCCCGAGCGCAGCGCCCAGGCGGGCGCGCGCCTGCTCGAGAACGTGATGGCATGGTCAAGAAGCGCCTGATCCCCTGCCTCGACGTGACAGGTGGGCGGGTCGTCAAGGGGATCCGCTTCGAGAACCTGCGCGACATGGGCGACCCGATCGAGCTGGCGACCCGCTACTCCGAGCTGGGCGCGGACGAGCTCGTGTTCCTCGACATCACGGCGACCGTCTTCGGCCACGATCCGATCGTGGAGCTGATCGAGCGCGCCGCCGAGGAGCTGCAGATCCCGTTCACGGTCGGCGGCGGCGTCTCGTCGCTCGAGCAGGCGCGCACGCTGCTGCGTGCGGGAGCGGACAAGGTCGCGGTGAACCGCGCCGCCGTCGAGGCGCCGGAGCTCCTGTCCCAATTGGCCGAGGAGTTCGGCGCCCAGGCGGTCGTCTGCGCGATCGACTCGAAGGCGGGCGAGGTCGTCACGCACGGCGGGCGCACGCCGCGCGGGATCGACACGGTCGAGTGGGCGCAGGAGGCGGTGCGCCGCGGCGCCGGCGAGATCCTGCTCACGTCGATCGAGGCCGACGGCACTCGCGAGGGCTACGACCTCGAGCTCACGCGGGCCGTCAGCGAGGCAGTGTCCGTCCCGGTCATCGCCTCGGGTGGTGCGGGCACCGTCGCGCACCTCGCCGAGGCGTTCGAGGCAGGCGCGGAGGCCGCGCTTGTCGCGACGATCGTCCACGAGAACCCGGAGCGCATCCCGTCCATCAAGCAGGAGCTGAAGGAGGCCGGATGGCCGATCAGGATCTAAAGGCTGCGATCGTTCAAGACGCCGACACGAACCGCGTGCTCATGCTCGCCTGGATGGACGAGGAGGCGCTGCGGCGCACGAAGGAGTCCGGCCAGGCCTGGTTCTGGAGCCGTTCCCGCGAGGAGTACTGGCACAAGGGCGCGACCTCGGGCGCCTTCCTCAACGTGGAGTCGATCGACGAGGACTGCGACGGCGACGCGATCCTGCTGCGCGTCCGCGCGGAGGGGCCTGTCTGTCACACCGGTGCCGAGTCGTGCTTCGCGCCCTGGCTCTGGCGCGTCGTCGCCGAACGGGCGAGAGAGCGCCCGGAGGGGTCGTACGTGACGAAGCTGCTCGCGGACGGGCCGAAGGCTGCAGCGCAGAAGGTGGGCGAGGAAGGTGTCGAGGCGGCGCTCGCAGGCGTGTCCGAGTCGGACGAGCGCCTCGTCTCGGAGCTCGCCGACCTGTGGTTCCACAGCTATGTCCTGCTGGCCGCCCGCGGCCTCGACCCGAACGCGGTGGAGGACGAGCTCAGGCGGCGGATCCGCTAGCGAGGAGCGCCCTCGCGCAGATCTAGCGCAGGATCCCGGTGTGCCCCAGGGAGTAGCGCCCGGGCTGAGGCCAGACGCAGAGCCCGTGCGGGCCGTTCCCGACGCGGATCCGCGCCAGCAGCTTCCCGGTGCGCGTCGAGAGAGCGTAGACAACACCGCTGTAGCGCCCGGAGAGCCACAGCACCCGCCCGTCTGCGGAGACGCCCCCCATGTCGGGGCTGCCGCCACCCGGGATCCGCCAGGTCGCGACGACCTTCTCCGAGCGGAAGCTGAGCACGGACACGGACCCTTCCCCGCGGTTGGTCGCATAGAGGAAGCGTGCGTCGCGGCTCGGGTACAGCCCGTGGACGCCCGCGCCGGTGTGGACGAACCCCGTGACCTTGAACGTGTCCCCATCGACCTTCCAGAGCCCATTCGCACGCTGGTCGGCGACGTAGAACACCTTCCCGTCCGGGGAGAGCTTCACGTCCTGGGGCATTCCCGCCGAGCCGTCCGGGAGCGTCAGCTTCCCGAGGATCGACTGGTGCGCCACGTCGAGCTTCAGCAGCTCTCCCGAGAACTCGCAGCTCGCGATTGCATAGCTGCCGTCGGCAGAGAAGTCCATATGGTCGACGCCGGGGCAGGCGACCGGCAGCGAGTGGACGAGCTTCAGCGTCTGCGCGGCGCGGAAGTCGAGGCGCTGCAAGCGCTCGGCCACGACGATCGCGAAGCGGCCGTCGGGCGTGAAGTACATGTTGTACGGGTCGTCCACCGGGATCGGCGCTCCGGGCCTGGCCGTGTTCGGGTCGATCGGCGTGACGCTGTTCCCCTGGTCGTTCAGGACGTAGAGCGTGCGCAGGTCCCACGACGGCGTCACGTGCTGCGGGAGGGCGCCGACGGCGAAGTGCCCCACCACCCTGAAGGTGTGCGGGTCGATCACGTCCACCGTCCCGCTGAGGCTGTTCGGGACGTAGATCCGCGGCAGCGCGCGCGCCGCTACAGGGCTCAGCATCCCGGCTGCGTCCGCCGCGTAGACGTTCGAGCGCGAGAGCGGCGTCGGGATGGAGGCGCGGTGCTCCACCGGCTTCGCACGAAGGCCGAGCGTGAGGATCGAGGCGACCGTGCCGCCCGCGGTGCGGCCACCCGCGATCAGGATGCGCGACCCGACACGCACCGCCGCGAGGTCGGACAGCGGCGCCGGCAGGCGGAGCACCGCCCGGACCGATCCGGTCACGGGGTCGATGCGCAGGACCGCGCCCGTTTGCGTCCCGGGCGAGGCGCCACGCCCGCCGAGGAGGTACACGGCCCCGCCGAGCGAGGCTGCAGCGGCGTGCGTCAGCGGGTGCGGCAGACGGGCGATGCGCTTCACCCGGCCGTTCGAGGGAGTGAACGAGTACACGGCGTCGCTGGCGGTCCCATCCGGGAGCGAGCCGCCCGCGACGACGAGCGCGCCGCCCGTCGCAGCGACGGCCGCGTAGCGGATCGCCGTCGGGAGATGCGCGACCACCCGAGCCGTCGAACCGGGTCGCCAGGCGACGATCGTGTCGAGCCAGCGCGAGCCCGTGTAGCCGCCGACGACGTAGGCCGTGCTGCCGACCGCGGCCGCCGCCTGGTCGGAGCTGGGCGCGGGAAGGCGGCCGACAGGCTGCGGCGTCCCGCCTGCGAGCGGCACCTGCTGGATCGCGTCCAGCTGCGAGACCCCGTTGCCGCCGCCGAAGAGGTAGGCGTCACGCCCAAGGCGAACAGCCGCAGCGTCGTGGAGCGCGCTGCCGAGCACGCCGGCGGAACGGGCGCCGGACGCACTTGCGACCTCGATCCCGACGCTCGACGTGTCGGCCCGGGTCAGGCCGCCGAGAAGGAGGGCGCTCCGCGCGCCACCCGAGGCCGCCGCCGCGTCCTGGAGAGGAGCGGCGAGGCGCCCGCTCGTCCAGACCGCCAGCCGCGTGGGGCGAGCAGCCGGGCGGCGGGCCGCCCCCTTTGCCACCGGGACTCTCGGAGCCGGCGAAGCGGCATTGTGCGCGCCCCGCTGCCGCACGACGAGAAAGCCTCCCGCTCCGACGGCCGCAAGCGCGACGAGGAGGAGGACGCGCTTCAGGTCGAGCTCCCGCAGCCGGCCATGCCGCGACTCTACGTGCCCTTTCTGAGAGCGTTCTGAAACGCCGGCTAGAGCACCTCCGCGCCCGGCTCTGCCGCCGGATCGCCCGCCGGCAGCACGTCCCGCGACCACTCCCGCGTCTTCCACGCGGGCACCGGCGTCTTGCACTCCGCCTTCGGGACGAACCGCGAGCGCTCCACCAGCTCGTAGTGGTGGATGTAGCGCGGGCAGTTCGGGAACACCTCTCGCGCGGCGACCCGAACGACGAACTGCGCCTCCGGGTACTCCGCGAGCAGCGGATCGTCGAAGTGCAGCGAGGCCTCCCCGTTCAGCCGCATCCGCGTGCGCTCGCTGAAGCTGATGAAGAGGATGCCGACGCTCGGGTTCGCGAGCGCGTTCCCCATCGACAGGTACATCCCGTTGCCGTCGTAGCTCGGGAAGGCGATCGTCCGCTCGTCGACGACGCGCACGAAGCCAGGCGCGCCGCCCTTGTAGGAGCAGTTCGGACGCCCGTCCGCATCGGCCGTGGCGAGGAAGAGCATGTCGCAGCGCGCGATGAACGCCGCGTCGCCCGCGTCGATGAAGTCGCGCACGGTGACCTCCTCGAGGCGGTTCGCGAGCCGCTCGGTGTCGAACCGCTCCTGCAGCCGGCGCTGGCCCTCGTGATAGAGGCCGTCCATCCCGGGATTATCCCGCTACGGGATACGAACCGAAAACGCGGAGCTCCCGCGTCATCGCGCGCAGCTCCGCCAGCGTCTCGCTCACGATCGGATCGAGCGGGAACCCGGCCAGCACCGCGTCGAAGCGGTAGCGCCACGGTGTCTTCGGGATCGGGCGCGACACCAGCTGGACGAGGTCGAGCGCGTGGCGCGCGAACGGCTCCAGCGCGCGGAAGAGCGCGCCCGGCTGGTGGTCGGTGACGAAGGAGAAGGCGATCCGCCACTCCTCGTCCGCGGCGCGGTCGAGGCGGAGGTGCGTCGCGACGGCGACGAAGCGCGTGTACACCTCGTGATGGTCGCCGAC
>JAWVDX010000037.1:0-4362 GCA_033857015.1 Gaiellaceae bacterium | reverse complement strand
GCACCGGAACGGTGACCGTCGAGGTGTTGGTGGCCGTGCCCGTGCCCGTGACCGTGACCGTCGTGGTCGAGGGATCGACGACGACGTCGCTCGTGGTCTCGTTGGAGTTCCCGTTGAGCAGGACCTGCACCTCGCGGGTCGACTGACCGATCGTCGCGCGCCCGTTGACGAGCCAGCAGGTGAAGGTGTTGTCGGAGGGAGTGGCGAGCGCCTGGAGCTGACCGCACGTGGTCGGGTCGTACTTGCGTGCCCACCAGCCGTACCCCGTCGCCCCGGAGACCGCGTTCCCAGTGAAGTACAGGGTCGAGTCCGGAGTCGTGTCGCTCGCTGCAAGGGTCGCGGTTGGCGAGTCCGCCGTCGTCGCCGGGTAGATCGAGTTGGCGGCCATGCTGTCATGGGCGTCCGTCGCGGCGACCCACTGCTGGGCGAAGTTCAGCTCCGCCTCTGCTGCCCCGAGCGCCGTGATCATCGTCTGGTCGCGCTTCGCGCCCGACTCGTTGAGGACGAGCTCGTTCACGATCGCCGCGGTCGAGATGGTGAAGATCACCAGGAAGCCGAGGGTCAGGATCAGCGACATGCCCTGCTCCGCCGCGAGGCGGCGACGGAGGCGGTTCAGGGGGCTGCAAGACGACGGGTCGGTGCTGTGGGCGCGCATGATCCCTCTCCTAGAGCCTGACCGTAGGCGGAGGATCCAAGGCCAGCAATCCCTCCAACGAGTGGGAGCGCCTCACACCGATGGTCGCGCGCGTCACGATTGGCACGGGTTGGCCACGATGTCGCCCGACCTTCGATGGGCGTTCCGGAGGCTGATCGAGTCGCGGAGGTCGTACTGGTAGACGTCCGTGGCCGGCATCAGGTTCGTGACGAGATCAACACCGACGTACTGCTGCCAGTAGGGAGACGAGCAGTTCTCCCTGGTGTCCCAGATGTCGGGCTTGGTGATGTAGTCGACCATGAAGGTCGACTCCACGCCGTCGCACTCCCTCACGTTCTCGCGGTAGAGCTTGTACCGCTCGCTGCCCACGCCGCCGACGCGGATCGTGCACCAGGCGACCCACGAGGAGCCCGCCGCCAGCCCGAGCCTGGGGCAGGCCGGGGTCCCGTCGAGGACGACCTCGGAGAGGACGAAGGTGTAGCCGCCGTCGCCGCTCGGGTTCGGGGTCGCGCCGTTCGCCTGGTGGGCGCAGTGGATGTCCATGCGCAGGCGGTTGAGCGCGAGGCGCGCGTTCTCCTCGTTCGAGGCCTCCGCGATCGCGCGGCTCTCGCCCGTGAAGGCGCTGGCGAACGCCGTCGTGACCGCACCCATGACGATTCCCAGGAGGACGAGCGTGATGAGCAGCTCCGTGAGGGTGAAGCCGGACTCGCCGCCGAGTCGTGCGCGGATCCGGCTCACTGCTTCGCCCCGTGTGCCTGGACGAACACGAGCGCCTGGCGGGCGATCGTCTCGTTCGTGTAGCCGACGCCCCAGCGGCGCTCCGCCAGCTGGTCGGTCGCGATCAAGGTCTGGAGAGCCTGCGCGCCGTGCCACCAGCCGAAGCGGGCGCCCTGGGCGATCCAGGCGTGCTGGACGAGCCAGTGGTGCGCGACCGCCTTCGTCAGCTTCTTGTGGGCGCGCATGTAGCGCATCAGGAGCTGGGCGCGCAGCGGCAGGGGCATCTCGCCGACCCGCTCGCGATGAGCGCCGCCGGGGAGGATGAAGGCGGGAGGACGCTCCGAGAGCCCGGGCGCGCCGGACGGCGCTGCGGCGACGGGCGGAGCGGTCGTGGTGGCGGGCTTTGCGACGGGCTTTGCGACCTTGACGGGTGGCGTCGTCGCGACGTGCTTGGTGACGGGTTGGGTCGCCGCTACCCGTGTGGTCGCGGGCGGCGCCGGCTTCGCCGTCGTGGTCGTGGTCGGGACGGTGGCGGCGACCGTGACGCCGGTGGGCTTCGCGCCGAGCACCTCGACCACGGTGCCCGGGGCCGCCGAGTGCTGCTGCGGGCTGCCGGTCTGCGCGCCGGATGCGCGCAGGCGCAGCTTGACGAGGGGCGTTCCGGTGTCGACGAGGCGCGTCCCGGGAGCCGGTGTCTGCGCAACGACGACGTTCGCGTGGTAGCCCTTGACGGTGCCGACGACCTCCCAGGCGAGCCCGGCCTGGTCGAACGTGCTCTTGGCGTCCACGAGCGCGAAGCTCCGCACATCCGGGACGAGGATCGCGCGGCTGCGGCGCTGAGCGAGGAGACGGCTGTTCGTGTCGGACATCGCCTTCGGCGACTTGTGGAACACGAACCAGGCGCCCCCGCCGAGGGCGACGACGAAAAGGACGAGCAGCGCTACGCGAGTCACAGGGGACACACGCCTTATTTCGGCAGGTTTTGCCCCGGACCTAAGCGCTGCGGTGGCTCTACTGGGGAATGGCCGCGAACGGGCCGGTGCTGACGGGCGCGCGGGCCGGCGTCTCGGCGGCCGGAGGAGGCGCCGGGGTGGTCGCCCCGGGGACCGGCGCGAACGAGCCGCCCGCCGTCGTGTCCTCGACGGTGAAGCTCGGCGCCTCGCCGTTCGTGGAGCCGATCTGGCCCGGCGCGTCGAAGCCCGGGGTGGGCGCGTCCTGCCAGCGGAAGGCGGTGCCGGCGAAGCCGACGAACCAGGCCTGCTCCTGCGGCCAGGACGTCGCGGGCTGGAGCTGCAGATGCAGATGCGGGCCGGACGCGTGCCCGGTCGCCCCGACGAGCCCGACGAGCTCGCCCGCGGTGAGCGTGGCGCCGACCTGGACCGCCGGCTCGCGATAGGACATGTGGCAGTACGTCCAGGCCTGCCCGTCGGCGCCGCGGAAGGTGAAGCCGATCCCGCAGCGCGAGTCGATGCCCGGCCAGGCGTTGAGGACGACGCCGTCCTCGAGTGCGTACTCGGGCGCGCCCTCGGGCGCAGCGATGTCGACGGCCGGATAATCGTGGTGGGTGTGCGCGGCCGAGACCGTATCGGGCCCGCCGCCGACCGGGAAGGCGTAGCCGCCCGCGGCCGAGGCGACACCGAGGAGCGTGCCTGCGCTCGACTGCTGCGAAGCCGCCTGCGTCGCCGCCTGGCGCGCCGCGTCGAGCTTCGCCTGCGCATCCGCGAGCGCCTGCTCGAGCTGGGTGACGAGCTGGCTCTGCGCGTCGGTCTTCGCGCTCGCAAACCCTGCCCGCTGCGCCAGGTCGGCCCGCTGGGAGAGCAGCGACGCCGTTCGCGCCTGCGTCGCCAGGCGCGCCGCCTTGCGCGCGAGCACCTTCAGCGTGTGCCGCGCGGCGACCAGGTCGCCGTTCGCCTGCGCGACGACGTTCGAGGCTGCGCTGAGATCGACCTGGACGCGGTCGAGCGAGAAGGTCAGCTCCTGCCCACCGGTGCCGTAGAGCTTGGCGATGTCCAGCACCTCGCGCACGTACCAGTCGGCATGGTTGTAGGAGAAGATCGCCGCGCGGATGTCCGACCGGCCGCCGGTCGCTGCGAGGTAGCGCGCGGCCGCGTAGACCGCGTCGTACGGATCCCACGGGTCGGCGATGCCGTTCTGGTCGCCGTCGAGGCCCCAGCGCAGCCAGGTCGAGGGCATGAACTGCATCCAGCCGACCGCACCGGCCGAGCTCGGGCCCATGTTGCGCCCGAAGTTGGACTCGATCTTGTTGATCGCCGCAAGCACCTGCCACGGGATCCCGTAGGCGTTGCCGGCGCTCTGCCAGAGCGTCTGGAGCTGGTCGGGCTGAAGCGTGTACGCGGTCGAGGCGTTCGACGTCCAGCTCGGCGGCACGGTGATCGAGCCGGCCGCGTTCGGCGTCTCGGCGCTCGGCAGGCCGGCCGGCAGGCCGTAGCTGCCCGCCGTCGCTCCCGTCGCGGCGAGCAGGAGGCCCGTCACGACGAGGACCAGGACGCGTTTCACGAGCTCGGGCCGGCGATCCGCAGGACGCCGCCCTCGAGCGGCTGATCCGGCGGAGCCTGACCGGGGGCGCCAGGCGAGTACTGCTCGGGCGTGCCGATGCCACCGGCGAGCGCGGCAGCGTCGTTCGCCGCCTGGCCCTCCTCGTGGCTCTGGGACTTCATGGCCCGCTCGAGCGCAACGGTGAAGTCGTGCCGGTTGCCGGCCGCATTCGCCGCAATCTCCTTGTCGACCTTGCGGTCGAGGACGAGCTGGATCAGCGCCTCGGTGAAGGTCTGCATGTTGAAGAACGAGCCATCGCCGATCGCGTCCGGGATCTCCTCCGCCTTGTTCTCGCGGATCAGGTCCGCGATGCGCGCATTCGCGACCATGACTTCCACGGCAGCGACCCGGCCGCCGCCGATGCGCGGGAGAAGGCGCTGGCTGACGACGCCGCGCAGCGTGCCCGCGAGGATCGAGCGGATCTGCTGCTGCTT
>JAWVDX010000036.1:0-6333 GCA_033857015.1 Gaiellaceae bacterium | reverse complement strand
GTTGTCTCTTCCGAGGAGGGGATCGATGGGAACGCAAGCAACCGCACCTGTCCGCGAGGAGCACCCGGCCGAGGCGTCGCAACCGAAGCTGCTGCTGTTCCACTCGCAACGCTCTGGCCAGTGCCGCCGCGTCGAGAGCTGGCTCGCCCAGACGCTGCAGCGGCGCGGGAACCACAAGACGTTCGACCTTCGCTCGATCGCAGTCGAGGAGCATCCGGAGCTGCACGAGCGCTTCCGCGTCGAGGAGGTGCCGACGCTCGTCGTCGTCGAGGAGCGGCGCGTCGTCAGCCGGCTCATCCGGCCGCGGCGGGGTGCGCAGATCGAAGAGCTGCTCGCCCCCTGGCTCCGCTAGCCGGCCAGTCCTCGCCGAACACCTGCTTGGGGGTCAAGGAACCTCCATGCTGAGCCGATCCCCTCTGCATCGTGAGCGTCCGAGGGGGAACACGCGCGAGGATCCTGCTCGCCGTCTGCGTCGCCGCCGGCGCGGCAACGCTTGCTCCCGGCGCGCGCGCCTCGCAGCTGATCGACCGCAACGCGAGCGGGCTCCGGCTGGGCGTTAACCAGCAGGGGCTGGCGCTCCTGACCTATCGCACGAACGGCGCGCTGCGCCACGTGGTCGCGTGGGGCGCGATCAACGCCCTCCCGCCGACGCCGGGGCGCCGTCAGGTCAAGTTCCAGCTCGACTACGCCGGCGGCTGGGGAGCGTTCCGCCGCGATATCTGGAAGGGCTTCCGCGATGCCTGCCAGCCCTACGACGGGCCGCCGCTCTCCTGGATCGTCACGGCCTGCAAGGCGCCGGACGGCTCCTACTGGGCCGTGCAGAGCTGGCAGAAGATGCTGCCGAACGTCGGCCTGACCCCGAGCCAGTGGCTGCAGAGCGCGTGGGAAGTGCACCTGTCGCACTGGAACACCGAGGTGCCCGTCCTCACGATCGACATCGACTGGGCCTACCGGCGCTACCACCACCTGTACGGGAGCTACACCTACCTCGGCCAGCCCATCTTCGGCTTCCGCGTCACCCGCACCGGCGCCCCGCTCGACACCTGGGCGCGCAACATCTACGTCGACACGTACAACTCGGCGTACGGCTCCGGCTGGAAGCGGGAGAACAGCTTCCTGTCGCACAACCCGACAGGGACGTTCTGCTACGGCTTCTATCCGGGGCAGAACAACTCGCGGCGGCCCGCCGGCACCGGAACCTACTACCGGGCGACGGCGATCGGGCCGGGCGTGACGCCCGATCCGTTCTGGCAGAGCGCCGCACCAGGGCCCTACAACAGGGACCTCGACCTCGTCGCAAACGACGCTGAGCGCAACCTCTTCGCCGGCGATCGCCTCTGCAAGGCCAACTAGCCCCGCCACGCCGGATACGATCGCTGCGTGTCGAGCCCCGAGGAGCTGCGCGCCGCCATGCGACGGTTCCCGTGCGGGATCGCGGTCGTGACGACCGAGGTGGAGGATCAGGAGTTCGGGATCACCGTCGCCTCGCTCGTCTCCTTCTCGCTCGATCCGCCGCTCGTCGGCATCTCGATCGGCGTGCACACGCTCATGCACGAGCTCCTGCGGGAGTCGCAGGGGTATTGCGTGAGCCTGCTGGGCGGCGACCAGGTGGGTGTCGCGCAGCACTTCGCGCGCAGCGGCGTGCCTCCGCTCGCGCGCTGGCTCGGGGTGGCGAGCGAGCCCGGCCAGTTCGGGCGGCGCATCAGCGGGTCGCTTGCCTGGCTCGAGTGCAGCCACGTCGAGACGCACGCGATCGGCGACCACACGCTCTTTGTCGCCGCCGTCGAGGAGGTCGAGCTCGGGCGCGACGGCGACGGGCTCGCGTACCTCCGCAGCGAGTACCGCGCCACGTGATCTCGGTCGCCGTCTTCGACCTGGATGGGATCCTCGTCGACTCGGAGCAGGTCTGGGACGACGCGCGCCGCTCGCTCGCCGCCGCGCGGGGCATCCCCTGGCCCGACGAGGCGACGCACGCGATGATCGGGATGAGCTCGCCGGAGTGGTCGCGCTACATGCACGAGGAGGTGGGGCTCCCCGAGCGGGCCGAGGAGGTGAACCGCGAGGTCGTCGCCTGGATGGAGCGGCTGTATCGCGCCGAGCTGCCGGTGATCGACGGGGCGGTCGAGGCGGTGCGGCGCCTGGGCGGGGAGCTCCGGCTCGGGCTGGCCTCGTCCTCGAACAGGCCTGTCATCGATCTGGTGCTCGAGCTGACCGGCCTCGGCGACGCGTTCGAGGCGACCGTTTCCTCGGAGGAGGTCGGCCGCGGGAAGCCTGCGCCGGACGTGTACCTCGAGGCGCTGCGGCGGCTCGGAGTCGGCGGTTCCGAGGCGGTCGCGATCGAGGACTCGCACAGCGGGATCCGGGCCGCGCACGCTGCGGGGATGCGCGTCGTCGCGATCCCGAACCCCCACTTCCCGCCCGCTGCCGAGGCGCTGGCGCTCGCCGACGTCGTGCTCGAGTCGATCGCAGAGCTCTCGACGGACGTGGCGCGAGGCGGTACCTTCCAGGCATGAGCGGGCGCGTCGTCGAGATCAACATCGCTGCGGAGCATGGTGCTCCGACGCACCCCGTCGAGAGCATCGACGTCCTGCCGGGCCAGGGCATCGTCGGCGAGCGGCACTTCCTCGCCGAGCCGGCCAAGCGGGACGGCAACGATCTCACCCTCGTCGACCGCGCCGCCGTCGAGGCGTTCGTGTCGGAGACGAAGATCCCGCTGACCCCGGCGGAGACGCGGCGCAACGTCGTGACCGAAGGCGTCGATCTCAACGCGCTCGTCGGCAAGCGCTTCCGCGTCGGCGAGGTCGAGTGCTACGGCGTCGTGCTGTGCGAGCCCTGCTCCTACCTCGAGGGACTGCTCGAGAAGCCGGGGGTGCTGCGTGGCATGACCCATCGTGCCGGGCTGAACGCGGACGTCCTCGGGGCAGGCAGCGTGACGCTCGGCGACGAGCTCGTCGTCCTCGACTGACGGCTCCGAGCGCAGATCCATCGGGTACCGGGACACGTCCTCTTCGGCGATGCCCCGGGGTCAGACCCCTAGACATGTCCCGCACGGACAGGGTGCCCCGGCAGATCAAGTGCTGGAGCGGCATTCGCGGTGGTTCGGAAAGCACGAAGGACGCACGAGATCTGTGCCGACGTGGCAGATGCATCGGGTTGCGTGACATCGCCAGGACGGACATGTCCGGGGGTCTGACCCCTCTGTCCTCGAGCTAGTCGACGCGGCCGAGCAGGACGCAGCCGTTGTGGCCGCCGAGGCCCATCGCGTTCGACAGCGCGACGTCGAGCTCGACCTCCCGCGCCTCGTTGGGCACGTAGTCGAGGTCGCAGGCAGGATCCGGCTCGCGGTAGTTGATCGTCGGCGGCAGCACCTGGTGCTTGATCGCGAGCGCGCTCATCATCGCCTCGATCGCCCCGGCGGCGCCGAAGCAGTGGCCGGTCATCGACTTCGTCGAGGAGACCGCCAGGTCGTAGGCGTGGGCGCCGAAGACGTCCTTGATGGCCTTCGTCTCGGCGAGGTCGCCGAGCGGCGTCGAGGTGCCGTGCGCGTTGATGTAGCCGACCCGCGTCGGCTCCACGCCGGCGCGCTCGAGCGCGGCGGTCATCATCGCCGCGACGCCGGTCGCCGCCGGCTCGGGCTGGGCCATGTGGAACGCGTCGTTCGAGGCGCCGTAGCCGAGCACCTCCGCGTAGATCGTCGCGCCACGCTCCCGGGCGGCCTCCAGCTCCTCCAGCGCGACGACGCAGGCCCCCTCCCCGATCACGAAGCCCGCGCGCGTCGCGTCGAACGGGCGTGACGCCTTCGTCGGGTCGACGTCCTCCGCGACGAGCCCGCGCATCGCGCAGAAGCCCGCCAGGATCAAGGGATGGACACACGCCTCGGAGCCGCCCGCAAGCACCGCGTCCGCCGCGCCGCGCTTGATCATCTCCGCTGCCTCGCCGATCGCATGCGACCCGGTCGCGCAGGCGGAGACTACCGCGTAGTTGGGCCCGCGGATCCCCAGTGTGATCGCGATCTGGCCGGAGGCCGAGTCGACGAGCACGTGCGGGAGGAAGTACGGCGACACGCGGTCGGCCCCTCGCTCGAGCAGGATCTGGTGCTGCTCGGCGATCCCGATCACCCCGCCGATCGCGGAGCCGACGATGATCCCGATCCGCTCGCTCGCGTACGCGTCGAGGAGCCTCGCCTCGTCGACCGCCTCCTTCGCCGCAGCGAGCGCAAGCAGCGTGTACCGCTCCATCCGGCGCGCTTCCTTGGCCGAGACGAGGTCGCCGATCTCGAATCCCTTGACCTCGCCGGCGATCCGCACCGGGAAGTCGCTCGCGTCGAAGGCCTGGATGAAGTTGACGCCACTCTGCCCCGCGAGCGCCGCCTGCCACGTCGCCTGGGCGTCGTTCGCGAGTGGCGTGACGGCGCCCAAGCCGGTGATCACGACGCGCCTCATGAGCGCAGCTTATTTGTTGCGGATCAGCTCGAAGCGCGCGAACTCGCGCCCGCGGAACGTGGCCCGGCCGCAGAAGCGTCCCGGCCCGTCCGGCTCCAGCACGTCGACGAAGCCGGAGAACGGTGCGCGATAGCGGAGCTCCGCCCCGACGACGGCGAACGCGACGCCGAAGAGCGGCCCGACGCGCGTCTCGCCCGCGTCTCCGGCGATGCGCTTGCGCACACCGAGCAGCGGTGGCAGGAGCCCGCTGACGCGGCGCACGTCCCAGATCCCGTCGAGGTCGGTCACGCCCGGTAGCTTTCCAGCCATGCCCGGCCCAAACGTCCCGTTCCCGCCGATGGAGGCACTGCTCGTCGAGGAGCTGCCCGCGGGAGAGGCGTGGCAGTTCGAGCCGAAATGGGACGGGTTCCGCGGCGTGCTGGAGAACGACGGCGGCGAGCTCGCGCTCTGGAGCCGCAACGGGCGCCCGCTGCTGCGCTACTTCCCGGAGCTGGCGGCGCTCGGCGAGCTGCTCCCGCCCCACTCGGCGCTCGACGGCGAGATCGTGATCGTACGGGGCGGGCGCCTCGACTTCGACGCGATGCAGATGCGCCTCCACCCGGCGGAGAGCCGGATCAGGCGCCTCTCTGCCGAGATCCCCGCCACGTTCATCGCCTTCGACGTGCTCCTCTGGGAAGGCGAGCCGATCCACGAGCGGCCGCTCCTCGAGCGGCGCGCCGAGCTGGAGCGCCGCGCCGCCGCCTTCACGCTTTCCCCCATGACGCGCGACCATGACGAGGCCGCGCAGTGGCTGGCGACGGTCGATGCGATGGGTCTCGACGGCGTCGTGGGGAAGCGCCTCGGCTCGGCGTACCTCGCGGGCTCGCGCGAGGCGGTCGTCAAGGTGAAGCAGCACCGCACGGCCGACTGCGTCATCGCCGGGTTCCGCTGGAGCGACAAGGCGGACGACCGCATCTCCACGCTGTTGCTTGGCCTCTACAAGGGCGAGACGCTCGAGCTGGTCGGCCACGCCTCCGGCTTCCCGGCGGCGATGCGCCGCGAGCTGGAGCGGATCCTGCCGCCGCTCGCCGGCGAGAGCGCGCTCCAGGGAGAGCGGCGCCCCGGCGGGCAGAGCCGCTGGTCCGCGGGCAAGGAGCTGGACTGGGTGCCGGTGCGGCCGGAGCTCGTCTGCGAGGTGCGCTACGACAAGCTGCAGGGGAACCGCTTCCGGCACGGGACGCGCTTCCTGCGCCTGCGCCCCGACAAGGAGCCGGCCGAGTGCACCTGGGCGCAGGTCGAGCCGCCCCGGCGCAGCGTCCCTCCCGCCGTCGCGCAGCTGCTGAGCTAGCTGTCGGTCCTCTCCGAGACACGTTCCGGTCGGCGCGTGAGCGCGCGCCTAAGGACGTGCTCTTCGGCTTCCCACGCTTCGTCGAGCTCCTCCAGGGTCATACGGCCGTGCGGCGCGGGCTCGAGCCGGCGCAGGATGGCGTCCGCGTCCAGCTCGGTCAGAGGCCGGGACACCCGTCCCGAGTGGCGGAGCCACTCCACTTGAAAGCGCTCGAACATCCCTCTCTCCTCGCCATTCCTCAACTGCTGAAACCCGCTACCCTGCGCGCGTGCTCCGAGCGGGTGTCACGGCAGCGGCTACGGTCGCATGCGCGCTCGTCCCGGTGCTCACGGCCGACGGCCGCACGAGCGCGTCCCCCTGGACGAAGCTGCCGAACGCGCCGCAGATCAACTTCTACGAGGCGGCCCTGGCCCGCACGGCCAACGGGACGCTCCACGTCGTCTACGCCCGCAACGGCGGCCCGACGCAGGACATCTGGCACGTCCCGATCACCGGCGGCCGCGTCGGCGCGGCGACCGCGATCGCGAGCGCCTGGGCGGGCGTCGAGAACCCCGACGTCGTCGT
>JAWVDX010000035.1:0-3183 GCA_033857015.1 Gaiellaceae bacterium | reverse complement strand
CGACTTCACCCTCGAGGAGAACGCCGAGCAGGTGTTGAGCGCGATCGACGCGGCGCTCGAGCGCATCGAGGCCGGCACCTACGGGCTGTGCACGCGCTGCGGCAAGCCGATCTCCATCGAGCGACTGGAAGCGCTGCCCTGGGCGACCCTCTGCATCGACGACAAGCGCCTCGAGGAACGAGGTTGACCCGTCGCCGCCTTCGGCTTGCTCCCTCGGGGGAAACCATGTTTCCCCCGAGAGCCCCCTTCTTCTTCTGTGCACGCCTCTACGAGGAGTCATGGAGGGGAAACCTCCCGGTCTCCCCCGAGCCCCTTCCACCTGCTCATAGGCCAAAGGTCGGCCTATGAGCGAGGCATTCGCGGTGCGGGTCGCACGCGCGCGCGAGGTCCTGACTCCGGATCGCCGCCGTGTCCTCGTCGCGATCGGCGCGGCGGTCCTCGTGTTCGTCGTCGGCGCCTTCCTGCACAGCGGCTTCGCGAGCGGCGGCAGCATCAAGGCGATCCTGGTCGTCGCCTCCTTCGTCGGCTTCGTCGCGGCGGGGCAGACCTTCGTCATCCTCGTCGGCGGCATCGATCTCTCCGTCCCGTGGGTGCTGAACGCGGCCGGGATCCTGTTCGCGACCGCGTCGCTGGGCCGCGACGCGCGGGCGGTGCCGGCGGTGCTGCTGGCGCTCGGGCTGGGCCTCGGCGTCGGGCTAGTCAACGGCTTCTGCATCGCCTACCTGGCGGTTCCGGCGGTCGTGATGACGCTGGCGATGAACGGGATCATGGAGGGCCTGACGCTCGGTGTGACGAAGGGCCTGACCTGCGGCTCGTGCGCCTCCTACGCGCCGCCGGCGCTCCAGCGCGCGGTGCACGAGGAGGTCGCCGGCATCCCGGCCGACCTGATCCTCTGGGCCGGAGTGACGCTCCTCGCAACGCTCGGCCTGGCGTTCACGACCTTCGGCCGCAAGGTCTACGCGACCGGGAACAACCCGCTGGCGGCCTTCCTCGCCGGGGTCAACATCCGCCTCGTGCGAACGGCGCTCTACATGCTGAGCGGCCTCTTCGCCGCCCTGGCGGGGATCGTCCTCGTCGCCTACAGCGGGCAGGCCACGCTGGGGATGGGCGATCCGTATCTCTTCCAGTCGATCGCCGCCGCCGTCATCGGCGGCATCTCGATCCTTGGCGGGCGCGGCAACTATCTCGGGACGGTCGCGGGCGCGATCAGCCTCGTGGGCCTGATCAGCCTGCTCCAGGCGCAGAACATGCCGGAGTACGGACGTAGCATCGTCTACGGCGCCGCGATCCTCGTGGTCCTCGTCCTCTTCGGGCGCGAGGAGCGGGTGTAGCCTTGACGAACTAGCCCTGCGGGACGACGAAGAAGGCGAGGTGAGGCCGGTGCGAAGTCAACTTACGCGGAGCGAGGTCGCCTCGCAGCTCGAGTCGGAGGTCCTCTCCGGAGGGCTCGAGGCCGGGACGAAGCTCCCCTCCGAGCGCGAGCTCGCACTCCGGCTCGGCGTCAGCCGCCCGCTCGTCCGGGAGGCGTTGCGCAGCCTCGTCGAGCGGGGCCTCGTCGAGATCTCACCCGGTCGGGGCGCGTTCGTGCGTGCGGCGTCCACGGCGGAGGCCGTGCGCCCGCTCGGGTCGCACTACCTGCGCCAGAAGATCACGCCGCACCATCTGATCGAGGTCCGGATGATCATCGAGCCCGCCGCAGCGCGGCTCGCGGCGACGCGCGCGACCGACCAGGAGATCGACGCGCTCGGCCACGCCGTCGAGCAGATCAACAGCGCCGAGAACGTCCTCGAGCGCGCGCGTTGGGACATCACGCTGCACGCGCTCGTGGCGCGCATGTCGCGCAACCCCGTCATCGAGACGACCTTCGAGTCGATCGCGACGCTCGTCTTCGAGCTGATGCTGCGCAGCCTGAGCGACTCCAAGATCCAGGCCGCCTCGGCACCGTTCCACAAGGCCGTCTACGAGGCGATTCGCGACCGGGATCCTGATCGCGCCTACGACGCGATGCTCGCGCACCACGAGAGCGGCGGGAAGTTCTACGGCAAGGATCTCGACTCGAGCCTCGACCTGGTTGCCCGCCGCGAGCTCGAGCGCCTCCTCGGGCCGACCGCCACGCTCGAGAGCGTCATCGTCCAGGTCATGCACGAGCAGGCGTCTGCCGGCGGCGGCGAGGTCGCCCCGGCGGCGAAGAAGGCGCCGGCGCGGAAGCGGTCGCCCGCGGCGAAGAAGCCGGCCAAGTCCGCCGGCTGAGCTACCCCGCCTCGATCGTCTCCAGATCCTCCGGCGTCAGCTCGAGCGTCGCTCCGGCGAGGATGCCCTCGACCTGGTCGGGCCTGCGGAAGCCGACGATCGCGCCGTCGACGGCCGGGTGCCTGAGCGCCCAGGCGACGGCCACGGCACCTGCAGAGGCGCCACGGCGCGTGCCCACCGTGGCGAGGCGCTCCGCGAGCGCCAGGTTGTGGGACAGCTCCGGCTCCTGGAAGCGGGGATGGCTGTGCCGCCAGTCGTCCGCGGGCAGGCTCGCGATCCGCTCGCGGGTCATCGCGCCGGTCAGCACGCCCGAGCCCATCGGCGAGTAGACGACGACGCCGATCCCGCTCTGCTCGCAGAACGGGAGGATCTCGTCCTCGGCTTCGCGCGTGACGAGCGAGTAAGGCGGCTGCAGCGTCTCGACGGGCGCGATCGCCTGGATGCGGCGCAGCTGCTCGACGTTGAAGTTCGACACGCCGATGTGGCGCACGAGGCCCTCCGCCCTCAGCTCGACGAGCGTCGTCCAGCCCTCCTCGATGTCCTCCTCCGGGATCGGCCAGTGCAGCTGATAGAGGTCGATCGCGTCGAGGCGGAGTCGCGAGAGGCTCGCCTCGAGCTCCCGGCGGATCGAGTCGCGCGTCAGGTTGCCGGTGATCGCGCCGGTCTCGTCGACGACGCGCGAGGCCTTCGTGAAGACGTAGGGACGCGCCGCGAGGCCTGCGAGCGCCTCGCCGACGACCCGTTCCGAGCGGCCGAGGCCGTAGATCGCGGCCGTGTCGATCCAGTTGACCCCGAGCTCGAGCGCGCGCCCGATCGCGGCGACCGAGTCGCCGTCCTCCTGGCTGCCCCAGCCGAACTTGTAGTCGCCGCCGCCGATCGCCCAGGCGCCGAAGCCGATGCGGGTGATCTCGAGGCCGGTCGCCCCGAGCGGGG
>JAWVDX010000034.1:0-5430 GCA_033857015.1 Gaiellaceae bacterium | reverse complement strand
CAGGCGCCCGCGTGCTCGCGCGAGGCGGCTCGCTGGCCGAGGCGCTCGGCGCGCTCGCGGCCGCGCTCCGGGAGTCCTGCGACGCGGACGCCGTCGTCCTCTGGCTCCCCGCGCGCGACCCCGAGGTCCTCGCCGCGCACACGATCGAGGCGCGCAGCGTCGCACTCGCCGCGGAGCTCCAGGGCGCGACGCTCCCGCTCGCCGAGCTCCCGGCAGGCTTCGTGAGCGAGCAAGGAAGCCTGCCCGAGGCGGTGCGGCTGGCGGCGGAGCGCGCCGGCCTCGGCACCGTCGCCTTCGCGGCGGCGCGCCTGGGCGAGCGCGCCGTCGGCGCCGTGCTCCTGCTCCGCGGCGGCGAGGCCACAGCAGGGCTCGGCCACGAGCTGGTGCCCCTGGCGGCCGACCAGCTGGCGTTGCTCGTCGCCGCGGACGAGGCCGTGCGCTCCGCGAGCGGCGCGGACGGAGACCCACTCGCGCTGGCGGGGCACGTGCTCTCGGCGGAGGGTCGCGCTGCCGTTGCCGACGAGCTGGCGCGGCTCGCGCTCGTGGCCACGGGGGCGCGCAGCTGTCTGATCTGGGAGGCGGACGGCAGCAACGAGGTGGCGCTCGTCGCCGCCAGCCCGGCCGGAGCGGAGCCGCCCGGGGCGGCCGCCTGCGCGCTGCGTGCGCTGACGGAGTCCGCGACCGTCCTCGAAGGCGACCTCCTGACGCTGCCGCTCGGCCAGCCGGCCAGCGGCGCGTTGCAGCTCGAGCTGCAGGCGGGCGCTACGGTCGGCGAGCACCAGCTCGCGCGGCTCGGCGGCTTCGCCGCACGCGCCGCGCACGCCCTGCGCACCGCCGGCGCCGCCGAGGAGACCGCGCTCGAGCTGGAGCGCACCCGCACGCTGCTCGCCGTGATCGGCGAGGCGATTGCCCAGCTCTCCCTGGCGCATACCCTCTCGACCGCCGCCGAGCGGATCGCCGAGCTCTTCGGCATCCCGCGCGTCGCCGCCTACCTCCTCGACGAGGAGGATCAGCTCCAGGTGGCGGTCGCGCGCGAGCTCCCCGGCCCGCACGTCGTGCTCGGGATCCGCCTCCTCGACCTCGCGCTGGCCGGCACGCACGGGCGCGGCCTCGCCCGTGTGGACGACCTGGCGGCGGAGCCTCGCCTCGCCGAGGCCGCAGCGGCTGCGGGGCTCCAGGCTGCGGTCGCGCTGCCACTGCTCGCCGGGAACGAGGCGATCGGCATGGTCGCGCTCTACCCCGCCCGGGGACGGACGCTGAGCGAGAACGAGCAGGCCCTGCTGCGCGCGCTGGCCGCACAGCTCGCGGTCGCAGTCCAGAACGCGCAGCTGCACGAGGAGACGAAGCGCCTCGGGGCCGAGCGCGAGCAGGCGCTCGCGGCGGAGCGCCAGGCCGCCCGCCAGCTGCGCGCGCTCTACGAGATCTCCCGCTCCTTCGCGCAGTCGCTCTCGCTGGAGCGCACCCTCGAGGCGGTGGCCGAGACGGTCGTCGAACTGCTCGACGTCGACGCGGCGGTCATCCGCATGCTGGACGAGCGCCGCGACACGCTGGAGGCCCACGCGCTCAGCGTCTCCGACGTGCGCCTCGCCGGGCCGCTCCGCACCATCCTCACGCGGCCGCTCCCGCTGACGAGCACCCTCGCCCGGGTGTTCCGCGACCGGGCGCCGCTGCGCATCACGCCGGAGACGATCGGGGCGCTCGGGGAGCCCGTCGACCCCCTGCTCCCGTTCCTCGAGCACGGGTCGACCGCGATCATCCTGCCGATCGCGACCCCTGCAGAGGTGCTCGCGACGCTCACGCTCGTCTCGCTCGACCCGGACCGCCAGCTCGACGACTCGACCGTGGCCTCCGCGCTCGCGATTGCCGGGCAGGCGGCCCTCGCGATCGACAACGCCCGCCTCTACCAGCAGCAGAAGCTCTTCGCGGACACGATGCAGCGCTCGCTCCTCCCGCGCGCCCAGCCCGAGGTGGAAGGGCTCGACGTGGGCGCCGTCTACGAGTCCGATGCGCGTGTGGACGTCGGCGGCGACCTCTACGACTACCTCCTGCTCGACGACCACCGGCTAGCGGTCGTGCTCGGGGACGTCACCGGCCACGGGATCGACGCGACCGCGGACATGGCGATGGCCAAGTTCGTGTTCCGCTCGCTGGCCCGGGAGCACTCGCAGCCCGGGGAGTTCCTCGCGGCCGCCAACGACGTGGTGGCGAGCGAGGTGGCGGCCGGCAAGTTCATCACGATGCTCTACCTCACGGTGGACGCCGACCGCGGCGAGATCGCCTGCGCGGGTGGCGGCCACCCGCCGCCCCGGCTCATCCTCCCGGACGGGACCGTCGAGTCGATCGAGGTGCGCGGCCTCGTCCTCGGCATCGAGCCGGGCCAGGTCTACGAGGAGATCCGCCTGCCCTTCCCGATCGGCTCGACGGTCGTGCTGTACACGGACGGGGTGGTCGAGGCGCGGGAGGGCCACGAGCTCTTCGGCGACGCGCGCCTCGACGCCACGCTGGCCGCGGTGGCCGACCAGCCGGCCGAGCGGATTGCCCAGGAGGTGCTGGAGGCCTGCCGCGCCTTCGCGGGCGGCGAGCTCGGCGACGACTGCGCCATCGTCGTCATCAAGCGCACCGCGTGAGCCCGCTGCGGCTGCGCAGACCGGAGGGCGGGCGCCCGCTCGTCGTCGGTCACCGCGGCGCTGCGGCGCTGGCGCCGGAGAACTCGCTGGCCGCGATCGAGCTGGCGCTCGGGCTCGGCGTCGATCTCGTCGAGGTGGACGTCCTCCCGCGCGCGGACGGCTCGCTCGTCCTTGCGCACACGCGCCCGGATGCCGAATCGCCCAGCCTGGACGGGGCGCTCGAGCGGATCGCCGTGTCCGCAGCCGGTCTCCTGCTCGACCTGAAGGCGCCGGGGATCGAGGCCGCCGCGGTCAAGGCGCTGCGCCGCTACGGGCTGCTCGAGCGGTCCGTCGCCTGCAGCGTGAGCGTCCGGGCGCTGCGCCGGCTGGCCGCGGAGGAGCCGGGCCTGGCACGGGCGCTGTCCTACCCGGACGATCGCCTCGGTCTCGCCGGGCGCCCCTGGCTGGCTCCGGTCGTGCGCGCGGGGCTCGCCGCCCTGCGCCGCACCCTCCCGCTGCGGGCCCCGCGCTGGGTGCGCGCCACGGGCGTCGACGCGCTGTCGCTCAACTGGCAGCTCGTGACGCCCGAGCTCGTCGACCGCTGCCACGAGGCAGGCGCCGCCGTCCTCGCCTGGACTGTCCCCGACGCGGAGGTCGCAATCCGGCTTGGGGCCACGGGTATTGACGCTATGATCGCCGACGACCCGAGGTTCCTGATGGAGAGTCCCACCCCATGACCCGTACGCGTGCGGCGCTGACGAGCGCGCTCGTGCTGCTCTGCGCCGGCGCAGGCTTCCTGGCCGCCTCGACGCTCGCCGCCGGCGCGACGCGCGGGCTGCTCGAGACCGTCACGGGGACCGACACGACCCCGGTCACCACGACGACGACCGCCACCACGACCGACACGACCACGACCGTCACGATGCCCTCGGTCATCGCGAGCGACGTGACGATTGGCGGCACGCTCGTCGGCGGCATGACCGTGGATGAGGCGACCGCCGCGGTGAAGGAGGCGTTCGCGCGCACGATTCCGGTGGACGGGCCCGCCTTCGAGCTGCTCCTGGCACCGCAGAAGGTGGGGGCGACCGCGAGCATCAGGAGCGCGGTCACGACGGCGCTGGCGGCTGCGCCGGGGACGGCGGTCAGGCTTCCCGTTGCCGTCTCCTCCGCGCGGGTCCAGCGCTACGTCGCCGAGGTCGCCAAGCGCTACGACCGCAAGCCGATCGACTCCGTGCTCGTGCTCCGGCACCAGCGTCCGTTCGTCTCGCCGGGCCGGCCGGGCCGGACGCTGAAGCGGCTGGCCGCGCGCCAGGCGATCCTCACCGACCTGCGCCAGAACCGCCGCGTCGCGGTGAAGCTGACCGGTGCGAATGTCCCGCAGGCCGTCTCGCGCAAGAACTTCGGGCCGGTCATCGTGATCCGCAACGTCAGCCACTCGCTGACGCTCTACAACGGGATGCGCTTCGTGCGCCGCCTCGGAGTCGCGACGGGCCAGCCGCGCTACCCGACCCCGAACGGCCGCTTCTCCATCGTCGTCATGTGGAAGAACCCGTGGTGGTATCCGCCGAACTCCGCCTGGGCCGTGGGCGAGAAGCCGGTGCCGCCTGGACCCGGGAACCCGCTCGGCACGCGCTGGATGGGCCTCTCGGCCTCCGGCGTCGGGATTCACGGGACGCCGCAGCCCCAGTCGATCGGCTACTCGCTGTCTCACGGCTGCATCCGGATGCGCATCCCCGACGCGGAGTGGCTCTTCGAGCACGTCCGCGTGGGGGCGACCGTGTTCATAGTCCCGGCCTAGAGGCTCGCTAGCGCTCTACACTGGGCGCGTGCCGCGGCCGCTCAAGCTGGCGCTGAACATCCTCGCGATCGGGCTCGTCGTCGCGCTCGTCGGGGCGTTCGCGTGGAACCAGGCGCATCTGGACAAGAGCGCCATCCCGGTCGGGAAGAAGAACGTCCCGGCGCCGCTCTTCGCGCTCGATCGGTTCGGGGGCAAGGGGAAGCTCTCGCTCGCCTCCCTGCGCGGGCGCCCCGTGATTGTCAACTTCTGGGCGACCTGGTGTGAGCCGTGCAAGAAGGAGAGCGTCGAGCTGGAGCAGACATACCGGCGCTACCGCTCGCGCGGGCTCGTCATCGTCGGCGTCGACACGAACGACCTGACAGGGGACATCGAGGCGTTCGTGCGCAGGTACGGCCTGACCTATCCCATCGTGGTGCGGGGCGAGCGGCTCAGCCTCACCTACGGCCTGACGGGCGTGCCGGAGAGCTTCCTCATCGACCGCCGCGGCAGGATCGTCGCCCACGTCCCCGGCGGCATCAACGCGAGCGCGGCGCTGCACGACTCCTTCGCGCAGGGTCTCGCGGCGCTCATGGGCCCGGCGTAGCGCAGGTGGCGCGCCGGCTCCTCCTGGTCGTGCTCGCCGCGCTCCTGCTCGCGGGGCCGGCGGCGGCGAGCGAGCGGCACCCGACGCTGGCCGAGCTGGAGAGCGAGATCATGTGCCCCGAGTGCAAGCAGCCGCTCAGCATGTCCGACTCGGCGCTGTCCAACCGGATCGAGGCCTACATCGCGAGGCGCATCGCCGCGGGCGACACGAAGAGCGAGATCAAGGACAAGCTCGTCGCGCAGTTCGGTCCGCAGATCCTCGCGGACTCGCCGAATCCCTGGACGAGGCTTCTGCCGCTCCTCGCGGTCGGCCTCGCGATCCTCATCGTCGCCGCGGCCGCCTGGCACTGGGCGCGTAAGCGGGGCGAGCCGGACGAAGTCGCGCTCGACCCCGAGCTGGACGCCCGCGTGGACGAGGCACTCGCCCGCTACGACGCCTAAATG
>JAWVDX010000033.1:0-5640 GCA_033857015.1 Gaiellaceae bacterium | reverse complement strand
GGGAAGGTGTTCGAGTACCTGGCGGCGGAGCGCCCGGTGCTGGGTGCTGTGCCGACCGACGGCGCGGCCGCCGAGCTGCTGCGCGACCTCGAGGCGGGCCCCGTTGTCGGCCCCGAGGACGTGGACGGGTTGCGCGCCGCTCTCGTCGACCTCCACGGGCGCTGGCAGGACGGAACGCTGGCGCCGGTCGAGCTCAGCGGCGCCCAGCGCGACCGTATCGACCGCACCGCCCGGGTCAGGGAGCTGGCCGAGCTGATGCGCAGCGCTGTCGCGCGCTCCTAGCCGAGGCGCACGACAGCGACGTTCGGCTGCGTGGTCCCGGGCACTGGCCGCGCGTGACGAGGGCCGATCTGGAGCTGCACCGTCCCCGGTCTCAGCAGCGATTTTGCGAGCGGGCCGACGTAGTAGCGCAGGGCGAGTCCGTGCTCCTTCGCGTAGACGGCCGCCATCGGGGTGTCGGGCAGGTAGCGGTACGGATACGCGGGCAGATCCGTCGTGAAGAGCTGAACGATGCTGAAGTAGCGGCCGTCGGCGTTCGGCCAGCCGTCCGCGACGAGAATCGCCTCGCCCGGTCGCAGCAGGGGCCGCGTCACGACAAGCGCCTGCTCGTTCCAGCCCTCGTTGAGCCGGGCGTCCTGTGCGTTCGAATGCAGGTGCTGGAACTGCGGGAGACAGACGTAGGCCACCATGAGGATCCCGAGACCCGCTCCCGCCCGGCCGAGTCTCTGGAGCAGCCAGAGCGCCGCAGGGACGGCGACGACGAAGGGCGGCGCGTAGTAGCGCAGGACGCCGAGGCGGGCGCTCGCGAGCACGGCGAGCACGGCGGCGCCCGTGAACCAGAGCACGGGGAAGAGGTCGCGGCGCCAGATCCCGATTGCGGCCGCCACGCCGGCGATGACGAAGATCACGAGCGCCTGCTGCAGCGGGAACGCCCCGAAGTCGACGCCGTTCAACGTGAACGGCTCGATCCCCGTGTTCACACCGCCGCCCGTGAGCGTCGCGCGCATCGAGCTGAGCCCGCGGAGCCCGTCGTCGGCAACGAAGGCAACAGTCACCAGGACTCCGAGGAGGACGCTCGCGAAGAGGAACGTGTGGAAGGGGTCGAAGAGCCGCGCGGCGAGCGGTCGGCGCAGGCGGCTCGCCGAGAAGGAGGCGGCGGCGTGTGCGCCGAGCAGCACCACGAGCCCGAGCGCGATCAGCGGGCCGCCGCGCGATGGCTCGAAGGGCCGGTGCGGGAGTGTGTAGCGCAGAGCGAGCGCGACCCAGGCGACGGCGAGCGAGCCGACGAGGACCCGCCGCCGGCGCAGCAGGTCACGCGTCCGCGCCACGAGCTCGGCCCCCCACCCCGACCCGGGCCGTGCGACGAGCGCGGCGAGCGCGAGCGGCGCGAGGAGCGCGACAGCGTGCAGCTTCACGATCGCCGCGAAGCCGATCGTGAATGCACCGAGGCCGAGCAGCCGCGCGCTCCGCTCGCGCGCCCCGCGGCTCACGTAGTACATCGCGACGAGGCAGAGGAGCGTGAGGAGCGTTTCCGGCCGGATCTGGATCGAGTCGCGGGCCCCGTCCGGCGCGGCGATCCAGAGCACGCCTGCGGCGAGTCCCCAGAGCCAGCTGTCGAGGAGACGGCGCACGAGCACGCAGGCGAGCAGTGCGCCCAGGAGGAAGAGCGCGATCGCCAGCGTGCGGTATGTCCCGCGCGTGCGGTCGAGGTGCAGCAGACGGTCGTTCAC
The DNA here is from genome assembly GCA_033857015.1 of Gaiellaceae bacterium. GTDB lineage: Bacteria > Actinomycetota > Thermoleophilia > Gaiellales > Gaiellaceae > JAWVDX01. Next base: position 3,910 of record JAWVDX010000033.1, on the reverse strand, counting down.
GAAGGCGCGATGCGAGGTGCCCTCGACGGCGCGCGCGACGAGCCACTCCGCATCGAAGGCGATCGCCAGCCCTTGCTGGATCGGCAGCCCCGGATGATCGAGGTAGCGCGTGTGGCGGTTTCCGGCGATCTGAAGGCCAGACGCGGTGTAGGTGGCGTCCGCGTCGCCGTAGATCCACCAGGGCGAGGTGATCGGTTGCGCCAGCACGATCGTCGCTGCGACCACGAGCGTGACCCCGATCGCCACGATCGCCTGTGCGTGTTCCCTGCCCCACGCCAGGGGGGTCGACTCGGTCATGGAGTGCGACTCTAAAGTCTCGTGGGCGCTGGCTTGAAGATCGCGACGCGGAACTTCCAGAACGCGAACACGGTCATCCGGAGCAGCAGCCAGCCGTGACGGAAGCGGCTGATGTTCGTCGTCCCGTAGGTGCGCGGGTGGTAGCGCACCGGCAGGTCGACGATCTTGAGCCCGAGCCGCGAGGCGCCGAAGAGCAGGTCGAAGTCGCCGAACGGGTCGAAGTCGCCGAAGTACGCGCGCCCTTCTGCGACCTGCTCGTAGTCGCTGCGGCGCAGCACCTTCGTCCCGCAGAGCGTGTCCTTCACGTGTTGCCCGGTCACCGCCTTGAAGAGCCGCGAGAAGACCTTGTTGCCGAGCACGTTGAGGAAGCGCATCGAGCCGGGCTCCATGTCGTACACGAGGCGGGAGCCGTTGATGAACTCGCCTCGTCCCTCGACGAGCACCCGGTAGAACTTGGGCAGGTCCTCCGGCAGGACGCTGAGGTCGCCGTCGAGGATCATCAGCACGTCGTTGCGCGCCTCCGCGAAGCCCGCCCGCACGGCGTCGCCCTTGCCCTTCCCGGACTGGACGACGAGGCGCATGTCCAGTTCCGGGTGGGCTGCGATCACTTGCTCGATGACGGCACGCGTATCGTCGGTCGAGTTCCCCTCCACCCAGACCACCTCGAGGGCCGACCCGAACCGGGGCAGCCGCCGGACGAGCTCCGCGACGTGGCCCGACTCGTTGCGGCACGGGCAGACCACGGTCACGCTCTCCTCGCCGCGCCCGACCGCCTGTGGGCGCGCGACGATCCAGTGCATGAGGCCCAGGCCGTTGAACGGCCAGAGATTCGCGACGAACCCGTTCAGGAAGATCGTGAGCAACGGGATCTGCTTCGGAAAGAGCACCCGCGAGCTCGTCGTGAGCACCTCGAAGCCGGCAAGGCCGAGGAGGTTGACGACGTCCTCCAGCGAGACCCAGTTCCGGATCGGCTTGCGCGGCTTGAGGCCGAGCAGCTCCGCGGCCCCGATGATCGGCCGCCAGGCGCGGTTGTACGTGTTGATGACGATCCGCGTCCGGGGGTGCGAGTGCGCGGCGACCCGGTCGAAGAGCGCCTGCAGGTCATGGACGAACGGGAGCAGGTCCGAGAGGACGATGTAGTCGAAGGTCTCGCCGAGGTCGAGCGACTCGCCCGTGCCCTGCTCGATCCGCAGCTCCGGGTGCCGCTCGCGCGCCGACTGGACCATGCCGACGCTGACGTCGATCCCGACGCCGACGCCGGGCTCGAGCGCCGCGAGGAGGTCGCCTGACCCGCAGCCGATCTCCAGCACCCGCTTGCCCGGCGGCACGTGGAAGCGCGCGACCCGCTCGAGCTGGGCGTGGTAGGTGCGGTTGCGCTTCCGCCAGCGATCCTCGTGCGTCGCGAAGACGTCGAACGCGCGCGCGATCAGCGCGTATGCAGGCGGGATCGAGAGGTCGGGCTGGGGGCTCAGCTCGACCGCCGAGGGAGAAGCGGTCATATGCGGCAGGATAGCCCTCGTTCCGGCCTGCCATGGGGACGATCGGTAAAGTCGCCGCGATGCGGGTCCGCGGTACCGAGCACGAGGCCGAACGGGCCGCCGACTGGGACGAGCAGTGGCGCCAGGAGCCGCTCCGCCTCGATGCTCCCGAGCACGAGGCGCGCACCTTGCGCTGGCGGGATCAGGAGCGCCTCGTCCGCGAGCTCTTCGGTCGGGTGGAGGGGCTTCAGGTCGTCGAGATCGGCGCCGGACGCGGGCTCAACGCGTTGCTCTTCGGGAAGCTCGGCGCGCAGGCGACGCTCCTCGACCAGTCCCCCGTGGCACTGGAGCAGGCGAAGCAGCTCTTCGACGCGCACTCGGTGCCGGTCGAGCCTGTCGAGGCCGATCTCTTCGAGCTGCCCGAGGCGCTGCGCGGGCGCTTCGACGTCTCGATGTCATATGGACTCTGCGAGCACTTCCTCGGCGAGCGGCGCCAGGCCGTCGTCGACGCGCACCTGGAGGTGCTGCGTCCCGGCGGGCTCGCGCTCCTCGGCGTGCCGAACAGGCTGGCGCCTGCATACAGGCTCTGGATGGCAACGCTCAAGGCCCGCGGATCCTGGCCGCTCGGGACCGAGGTGCCGTTCTCGGCGGGAGAGCTGCGCGAGCGCGGACGCGCCGCCGGCGGCGAGCCCCTCGCGACGATCCGGGGCAGCTTCGTCGGCTCCCTCGTCGACCACGGGCTCAACCAGGTGCTCTTCAAGCTGGGGCGGCGGCCGCTCGCCGTGCCGCAGCTGCGACTGCCCGGGCTTGACACGTTCGCCTACGAGCTGCTCGTGCCCGTCCGCAAGCCCGGCTGAGGCGCCTACGCGGGACGCGTCACGACGTAGTTCCCGAGCACGAGGACATCCATCTTCGTCTTGCCGAAGCAGGCGAGCGCGTCCTCGGGGGAGAGGCAGATCGGCTCGTTCTCGTTGAACGAGGTGTTCAGCACGATCGGCACGCCGGTGAGCTTGTCGAACTCCTCGATCAGCCGGAAGTAGCGCTCGTTCAGACGGCGCTCGACGGTCTGGACGCGTCCCGTGTGGTCGACGTGGTCGACCGCGGGAATCCTGGGCTGCTGCTCGGGCAGCGTGTTGTAGATCAGCACCATGAAGGGCGAGGGATAGTCCTGGTCGTACCACTCGCCCACCCGGTCGGCGAGCATCGACGGCGCGAAAGGGCGGAACGGCTCGCGGTGCTTGATCCGCGCGTTGAGGATGTCCTTCATGTCGTGACGGCGCGGGTCGACGACGATGGAGCGGTTGCCGAGCGCCCGCGGGCCGAACTCCATCCGCCCCTGAAACCAGCCCACGACGTCCCCGTCCGCGATCCGCCGGGCGACGTGCGGTGCGAGCGCGTCGTCGTCGAGCCGCTCGGCCGGAAAGCCTGCCGTGGCAACCGCGGCGGCGATGGCGTCGTCGTCGAACGCGGGACCCGTGTAGGCATGCTCCATGGAGAAGCTCCGCGGCCTGCCGAGGTCGCGGTTCCAGACCGAGTCGGCCGCGCCGACCGCCGTGCCGGAGTCGCCCGCCGCGGGCTGGATGTAGAGCTCCTCGAACGGCGTCTCCGGACGGATGCGACCGTTCGCGACGGCGTTCAGGGCCACGCCGCCGGCCAGGCAGAGGTTCGGCGACCGCGTGCGCTCCCAGAGCTCCTGCACGAGCTTGAGGTACGCCTCCTCGAGCACCGCCTGGAGCGCGGCGGCAACGTCGTGGTGAGCCTCCGTCAGCTCGGACTTCGGCTCGCGGGCCGGGCCGAGCAGCTCCTCCAGCTTGTCCGAGTAGATACGTCCGATCGTCGGCGAGCCCGCGTCCCAGGTCATCTCGACGCCGTCGACGTGGTGGCGGAAGTAGGCGAGGTTCAGCTCGAAGAGTGGGCCGTCGAGGACGAGCAGCTCGCGGATCTGCGCGCGGAAAGGCTCAGGGTCGCCGTAGGGCGCGAGGCCCATGATCTTGCCTTCGTCGCCGTAGTGGGGGAAGCCGAGCCACTGCGTGACGGAGGTGTAGAGGAGCCCGAGCGAGTGCGGGAACCTGACGCGGTCGAGGACCTGGAAGTCGTTGCCGCGTCCGTGAGCGAGCATCGTCGAGGTGAAGTCC
>JAWVDX010000032.1:0-3567 GCA_033857015.1 Gaiellaceae bacterium | reverse complement strand
GCGCCGACCGGGCCGAAGAACGGCAGCGACGAGATCATGAGCGCCGCGGAGGCGCCGTTGATCGCGAGGATGTCGTGCGGCGTGACCATGTCCGCAGAGAGGACGGTGCAGATGACCTGCACCTCGTTGCGGAAGCCCTTCGGCCACAGCGGCCGGATCGGCCGGTCGATCATCCGCGCCGTGAGCGTCGCGCGCTCGGTGGCGCGGCCCTCGCGCTTGAAGAAGCCGCCGGGGATCTTGCCCGCGGCGTACATCCGCTCCTCCACGTCGACGGTCAGCGGGAAGAAGTCCGCGCCTTCGCGCGCCTCCGCCCGGCCCTGCGCCGTGGCGAGCACCATCGTGTCGCCCGACCTGACGACGACTGCGCCGTCGGCTTGCTTCGCCAGCTTGCCCGTCTCGAACGAGATCTCACTCTCGCCCACGGACACCGAGACCGTCGCTCGACGGTCGGTGGCAATAGATGTCATATCCCTATTCCTCCACTCTTCTTTTCTTCTGTCGTGGAGAGTGGGGTTTGAGCGAGGGCCGCCCTGGACGAGGCTCGCTCAAACTCCACCCTCCGGTGTGGCTGTTGCCTAGCGCCGGAGCCCTAGCTCCTTGATCAGCGCGCGGTAGCCTTCGAGGTCGTTCTTCTGCAGGTAGTTCAGGAACCGGCGGCGACGACCGACGAGCTTCAGCAGTCCGCGCCGCGAGTGATGATCCTTCTGGTGCGTCCGCAGATGCTCGGTCAGCTCGTTGATCCTGCGTGTGAGCATCGCGACCTGGACCGACGTGGAGCCGGTGTCCGCGGCGTTCGCGCCGAATTGCCCGATCAGTTCCTGCTTGGCTTCCTTCGTGAGAGGCATCTGTCTTCTCCTCGTTGGGGTGTCACCGGCAGTCCCAGTCCGGCGCGAGGAGCCCACGCGCACGTCCGAGGCTGCGGTCGCCGGCAAGGGTAGCAGCCTTTCCAGGGAGAATCGGCGTTGATGCGGCGAAATCAGGCACCGGCAGGGGTCGCGGCGGGGCACCCGGAGACGGCTCGCGCGGGGCTGGAGGTGCTCGCCGCGGGCGGGTCGGCGGTCGACGCGGCGGTGGCCGCCTGCCTCGCGTCGTGCGTGGCGGAGACGGTGATGACGGGGCTGCTCGGCGGCGGGTTCGCACTCGTGTTCGACGCGGCGCGGGGCGAGGCGTCCGTCCTGGACTTCTTCGTGGCGGTTCCCGGGCTGGGCGCGGAGGCGCGCGCGCGGGAGCTGATCCAGCTCGAGGTGCCGTTCGGCGAGGAGCTCGTCCACTATGCGATCGGGCCCGCCTCGTGTGCGGTGCCGGGGGTTGCCGCGGGGCTGCGCGAGCTGTCGCGCCGTCACGGGAGGGCGCCGTGGGACACGCTCGTCGAGCCGGCGCTGGCGCTCGCACGCGCGGGCGTGGCGATGCCCGAGGCGCACGCGGCCTGCCTGGCGATGCTCGAGCCGGTCATGACGTACACCGCGGCGGGCGCCGCGCTGTATGCGCCCGGCGGGAAGCTCCTGCGCACGGGCGACGTTTTGCGCCAGCCCGGTCTCGTCGCGGCGCTGCAGCTCGAGCCCGCGGAGCTGGACGAGGCGCTGCTGGCGCTGAGCGACGAGCGCGGCGGTGCGCTGACGCGCGAGGACCTTGCGCGCTACGAGCCGGTCTGGCGTGAGCCCGCGGCGCTCGACTACTGCGGCACGCAGCTCGTCAGCCGCGCCGGGCTGGCGCCGATCGGGCCCGTGCTGGCCGGGCTGCCGCGCCTCGCGGGCCTTCCTCCGGCGGAGCGCGTCTCTGCACTCGTGCGCGCGCTCGCAAGCGACGGCCCCGAGACGCACACCACGAACCTCGTGGCGGTCGACGCGGACGGCAACGGCTGCGCGATCACGACGAGCCTCGGCCTCGGCTCCGGCGACTTCCTCCCCGGTCTCGACCTCCATCTCAACTCGATGCTCGGCGAGACGGATCTGCTGCGGGGCCCGCTCGAGCCTGGGGAGCGGATGCAGAGCATGATGGCGCCGAGCGCGGCTCTCCAGGACGGGCGGCTCGTGCTCGCCGGCGGGGCAGCCGGTGGCACACGGCTGCCCACGGCGCTCGTCACGGTGCTCGCAGGAATCCTCGACGAGGGCCTCGGGGCACAGGAGGCGGTCGACCGTCCGCGCGTCCATCCTGCCGGGGCGCTGCTCCACGCCGAGCCGGGCGTCGACGAGGGCGGGCTGGCCGCGCTCGAGCGGGAGGGCTTCGCCGTACGCCGCTGGCCGGTGCGGCATCACTACTTCGGCGGCGTCAGCGTCGTCAGTACAGCCGGCGCAGCCGGGGACCCTCGCCGTAGCGGTCTGGCTCTGGCTCTGCGGTGACCGGCACCCAGCCCACATAGCTGCACCGCGGGCACCCGGGGTTCGTCGCGCTGATCGATCCCCGTGAGGGCTTGATGTAGAGCTGACCGCACTCGAGACAGCGAACGTGCTCCGCGAAGCTGTTTTCCTGCCCGAGTGCGTAGCTGTGCGTCACTGCACGTGTTCAGATGCCGCGCCTGTGGAAAACTTGTGCCTCTAGGCGGGACGGATGGCTCCGCGAGTTGCCTCTACGTCGTGTCCGATCTGGGCGATGAGCTCCTCCTCGGAGGCGAAGGCGCGCTCCTCGCGGAGGTACGCCCACAGCTCCACGACGAGGCGCTCGCCGTAGAGGTCGCCCTCGAAGTCGAGGAGGTGGGGCTCGATCCGCCGCTCGGCCCCGCCGTAGTGCGGGTTGACGCCGATCGAGATCGCGGCGCGGTGGCCGCGCGCGAGTCCGGCGTAGATACCGTAGGGCGGCACCAGGAGGTCGGCCGACACCGAGAGGTTCGCGGTCGGGAAGCCGAGCGTGCCCCCGCGCTGGTCGCCCGCGACGACCGTCCCGTCGAGCTCGAAGGGCCGGCCGAGGAGCTGCGCCGCACCCGTGAGGTCCCCCGCGTGGACGAGCTCGCGGATCCGTGTGGACGAGACGCCGGCGACCTCCGGCGCATTGCGCACGTCGTAGCCGAGGCTGCGGATCAGCGCGAGGTCGCCGGCGCGCCCGCGGCCGAAGCGGAAATCGGCGCCCGCGACGACGATCTGGCAGCCGATCGGCTCCAGCACCTGGCGGACGAAGTCCTCGGGCTCGAGCCGCGCCAGCTCGAGGTCGAAGCGCACCACGAGGACGTCCTCCACGCCAAGCTCGGCGAGCAGCTCCAGCTTGCGCTGCTGCGTCGTGAGCAGCTCGACCTGGTTGCCGAGGGCGACGCGCGGGTGCGGGTCGAAGGTGACGACCGTCGCGCCGAGCCCCGTCGCGAAGAGCGCATCGACGACGGCGACGTGGCCGCGGTGCACGCCGTCGAAGCTGCCGATCGCGACCGCGCGCGGCTGCTGCTCGAGCTCCTGCGCCGCGTACACGACGTTCACGGGAGCACCGTCTCCGGGCGGATCCGCTCGCCGTCGCCGCGCCCGATCGCGACGAGCACGCCGCCGTGGACGAGTCGCATGACGCCCTCGTCGGTCGCGACGAGCGAGCGCCCGTTGCGCAGCACGGCGGCCTCGTCGTCGGCCAGCTCGCGCAGCGGCAGGAAGG
>JAWVDX010000031.1:0-3944 GCA_033857015.1 Gaiellaceae bacterium | reverse complement strand
AGCACGTCGCAGTCGAGCCAGAGCGTGCGCTCGCCGAGCGCCTCGAAGTCGAGCACGGCGCGCACGCAGCGACCGATCAACCGTTGGATCTCGATCGTGCGACCCTGCTGCTTGCCGGTGCGCGCCTCCCGCGCCGTGCGATCGCCGGTCGAGGCCGGGAGCAGCGAGTACTCCGCCGTCAGCCAGCCCTTCCCCTTGCCGGCCATCCAGCGAGGCACGCCCTGCTCGAGCGTGGCGGTGCAGAGGACCACCGTCTTCCCGGCGGCGAGCAGCACCGAGCCGTGCGGCTGCTCCAGGAAGTCGACCTGCAGGTCGAGCGGGCGGAGCTGGTCCGGCTTGCGTCCGTCGTTTCTCATCAGGCGGCAGCTCCTAGCTGGGCGAGGGTGACCTGCTCGACCTCGGCGATCGGCAGCTGGAGGAAGCGGCGACCCGCGATGCGGAACGCCTCCGGGTCGCCGGTCGTCAGGAAGCGGTAGCTCCCCTCCCGCCCGGTCTCGTTCTCGATGCCCTTGCGGGCGAGCGTGGCAGCGACCTCGCGGGCCGTCTCCTCCGCGGAGAAGATCAGCGTCACGTCACGGCCGAAGACCCGCTGCAGCATCGCGCGGATCAGCGGGTAGTGCGTGCAGCCGAGGATGACCGTGTCCACCCCGGCGAGCTTGAGCGGGGCGGCGTACTCGCGCACAACCTCGAGCGTCTCCTCGAAGAGCGCGTCCTCCTCGATCAGGTCGACGAGGCGCGGGCAGGACACCGAGGTGAGCTCGACTCCCGCGTCGAGGGCGCGGATCAGCTCGGCGTAGCGGCCTGCGTTCACCGTGGCCTGCGTGGCGAGGAGGCCGATGCGCTGGTTGCGGGTCGCCTGCACGGAGGCGTAGGCCTCCGGGGTGATGACGCCGACGACGGGGATCTCGAGGCTCGACTGCAGCTCCGGGAGCGCGGCCGAGGTGGCGGCGTTGCAGGCGACGAGCATCAGCTTCACGCCCTGGGCCTCGAGGAACCCGCCGATCTCCGCCGCAAATTGCCGGATCTCCTCGAGCGGGCGCGGCCCGTACGGGAGCCGCGCGTGGTCGCCGAGGTAGACGAAGTCCTCGTGGGGCATCGTCACGAGGCACTCGTGCAGGACGGTCAGGCCGCCCACGCCCGAGTCGAACACGCCGACGGGTCGGGAGTCCACGACATCGATTCTACGAACGGGTGCAGTCGGGACGCGTGCGGTAAGCGTTGAGCGCTGTCGCGCGCGAGCTCCCTGCCGCCATGATCGCAGGCGGCGGAACGGACAGCTATAAGACGGGCGATGCGCGCGCGGCTTGCACTCGTGGCGATCGGCGGGGCCGCCGTGCTCGCTCCGCTGGCGCACGGTGCTGGGACGGAGCCGCGGCTCGTCGTCCACGGGCGCACGGCGAAGGCCGCCAGCGAGGTCATCCTGCGTCACGTCGGCGCTGCGAGCACGGCGCTCGTCCTCGTGCCCGGCGGGTACACGCTGACCCTGGGGCAGCCGGCGGGCGCCACGGTCGGCGCCGCGTCGGCGGATCAGCTGATCGACGGCGGCACCCGCACGCTGAGCGGCGCGGTGACCACCGCTCCGCCCGGGACGCTCGCCTGTGACGGCGTCGCGCACGCCGCCACCTGGTCGGTGGCGCTCGGCGACGGGACGCAGACGCTCGTAACGCTCACGGTCGCGGCCGATTCCGCGCCGGCGCAGCTCCTCGTCTGCCTGTCCGGCAGCCAGGTCGACCGGCTCACGCTGCAGCTCGCGGCGACCGTCCTCGTCCCGCCGGCGCAGCCGGCGCGCCCCGTCTGGGAGGCGCTCGTCTCCCTTGCCGACGGCTCGCAGGTCGCGAGCGTCGCGACCCTGGCGCTGCCGGCGAAGCTGACCCTGCGTGCGACCTACCAGCGGATCAAGCACCTGATCGCGGTCTCCGGAGTCGTGCTGGAAGCGGGCGCGGCCGCCCCGACCAGCAGGCGCGTCGTCGTCTCGATCGGCAAGCAGGCGAGCACGCTCACGACGATCGGCGCCACGCGCACCAAGCCCGACGGCTCCTGGCGCGGCGTCATCACCAACGTGAAGCGCACGCTCTACGTCCAGGCGCAGGCGATCGTGCCGGAGGCGGACACGACCGCGACAGCCTGCACGCCACCGACGCTGACCGCGCCCTGCGTGAGCGCGACGAGCGCCGGCTACACGGCCTCCTCCGCGGTCGTCCGCGTCGCCGTCCCCGCGAAGTGACGCCGGTCCGGCTCGGCACCTGCTCGTTCGCGGATGAGGCGCTCACCAAATGGTGGTATCCGAAAGGCGTATCCGCGAAGGAGCGGCTCGCCTACTACGCGGAGCGTTTCGACACCGTGGAGATCGACTCGACCTACTACCGCATCCCCGAGCGGACGACGACCGCCGGCTGGGCGGAGCGCACCCCTGCGGAGTTCGTCTTCCACATCAAGGCCTTCGGGATGATGACCCGCCATCCGGTGAAGCTGGAGCAGCTGCCGCCGGACCTGCGCGACGCCGCCGAGACCGATGCGCGGGGCCGGGTCGACCGCCCCTCCCGTGAGCTCCGCGCCGAGGTGTTCCGGCGCTTCGTCGAGGAGATCGAGCCGCTGCGCGAGGCGGGGAAGCTGGGCGGGATCCTCTTCCAGCTGCCGCCGTACATCGTGCCCCGCGCCTCGTCCTACGAGTACCTCGAGTGGGCTGCGGCGCAGCTCGAGGGACTGCCGCTGCTCGTCGAGTTCCGCCACCGCAGCTGGCTGGACGGAGCGCAGACGGCCGAGACGCTCCGCTTCCTCGAGGAGCGCGGGATGTCGCACGTCGTCGTCGACTCGCCGCGCGTGGAGTCGAAGGCCGCGGCGCCGACGGTGGTGGCGCGGACGGGGCCGGTCGCCTACGTGCGCTTCCACGGGCGCAACGCGGAGACCTGGCACAAGCGTGGCGGCGGCGCGGCGGAGCGCTTCGACTACCTCTACTCGCCGGAGGAGCTGCGCGAGTGGGTCGGGCCGCTGCGCGAGCTGGCCGAAGGGGCCGAGTCCGCGTACGCGTTCTTCAACAACAACAACCGCAGCCCCGCCCCACCCGGGAGCGGTGTCGAGTTCCTGGCGCAGGCGCCGACGAACGCCACGATGCTGCGCGGGATCCTCGACGAGGCCGGCGTGCCCGCAACGGGCGGCTAGTCCGCGATCGGGAGCTCGGGGTCGCGGGCCCACTCGTGCCACGAGCCGGCGTAGTTGCTCGCGTCGTAGCCGGCGCCGCGCAGGATCGCGGCGGCCATTCCGGAGCGGGAGCCGCTGTGGCAGTAGCAGACGATCTCGGCGCCGGCCGGCAGGCCGACGATCGCGCGCAGATCCTCCGCCGAGAGGCCTTCTCCGTCGGGGCTGAGCAGCTCGGTCAGATCGAGGTGGGTCGCCCCGGGGATGTGCCCCTGCCGCGCGTCGCACGGGTAGCCGGAGGAGCCTTCGTACTCGGCGGCGCTGCGCACGTCGAGCAGCGTCAGGGTCGGGTCGTCCAGCCGGTCACGGAGCTCCTCGAGGGTCACGTGCATCGTGCGAGGAAGTCAACCAGAACGTCGGTGAACCGCTCGGGCTGATCGAGCGAGAGGAGGTGGCCCGCGCCGGCGAAGACCTCGAGCCGGCCGCGCGGCGCTGCGGCGGCGAGCTCGGTGGCCTCGTCGACGCGCAGGATGTCGTCCTCGGTGCCGACGCAGACGAGCAGCGGCGCAGCGAGCGCGCGCACCACATCCGTCTGATCGGGCCGGTCGCGCAGGAGCCTGGTGGCCCGCGCCAGCTCCTCGGCGGTGATCGGCACGGTGAGCTCGGGGAGGAGGGCGCCTTGGGCGAGCTGGGCGAGGGTCTCCTCGCGGCCGGCGCGCCGCTCCGGGGTGTCGCGCGTCGCTTTCGCCCCGGCGAGGACGAGCCCCGCGACTCGCTCCGGGGCGAGGCGTGCGAGCGTCAGCGCGACG
>JAWVDX010000030.1:0-7420 GCA_033857015.1 Gaiellaceae bacterium | reverse complement strand
CCCGGGAGGCGACCCGTTCGTGCGGTTCGCGCTGATCGAGAACGAGGAGCGCATCCGCCAGGGCGTGCGCGGGATCAAGAAGGCGCTCTTCGACTAGGAGGGTTTGACGAAATGCTGCTCGGCGTCGGGCCACGCTGGACGACCTCATGCGGCGTCCTCGGTGACGGCCATAGCGCTGCTATGCCCGCACCCTGCGTCCTTGCCGGAGCCCCCCCAGCGCACCCCGCCGGCAGAGCCCCATTTCGCCAAACCCTCTTAGCTGTAGGCGCTGCGCCAGGCGAGGTTCGCGTACGGGCCGCGGCGCGGGAGCACGCGGACGAGCCGGCTCAGGTCGGTGACGCGGCCGCTGCGCGTGTCGATCGCGATCTGCCTGGTGTCCTCGGCGCCGTAGTAGAGGAGCGCGTCGCCGTCCCAGCCGTAGCCCGCGCCCCCGCCGCAGCCGACCGCGCGGAGGCGGTAGCGCAGGAGGCGACGCGCGACGCTGCCTCCGGCGCGCAGCACGTACACCTCGACGGGCGCTCCGACCCTCGCCGCGCCGAGGCGCACGCGAAAGGCGAAGCGGCTCCCGTCGGGCGAGCCGGTGACGCCGGAGTCGATCGTCCCGCGCGCGACCGTGGCGCTCGCCACGCGGCTCCCGTCCGCACTGGTGACGAGCAGCGAGCGGAGCCCGACGAAGCCCAGGAGCCCGGCCGGCTCGAGCTGGAGCCATCCGTCCGTGAGCAGCCGGCGGCGGAGGGCGAAGCGACGGTCGACGAGCTGCGCGAGCCGGCGCCGCCGGGAGATCCAGGTCAGCGTCCCGGTGCGCTCGTCGAAGGCGAAGCCGTTGCGGGCCCGGTAGCGGATCCGCAGCAGGACGTGGCCGCCGGCGTCGACGAGCCAGATCCGCGAGCGGGGCAGCGCGACGAGCACGTCCCCGCGCGGCGTGAACCCGATCGGATAGAGGCCGCGCCCGCGCACCACCAGCCGTTCGCGGCCGGGGCGCGAAGCCAGGAAGAGCCCGCGCTTGAACGTCGTGAAGGCGAACAGGTCGTGCGGGCCGAAGGCGAGCGAGCCACCGTAGTCCGGGTAGACGCGAGCGGCACGCCAGACGGCGCGCTCGTCGACGCGCAGCTCGAGCCGCCGGCGGACGAAGCGAACCTGCAGCTTGGGGCCGTAGACCCTCCCCGTCCAGGAGCTGTGCCGGGCGAGCCAGTGGCGGGGGAGGCGCTCGACGCGTCCGTCCTCCCTGGCGAGGAAGGCGCCGCAGTCGTCCACCGCGACGATCGCCGCCGGCAGCGCCGGGCCGCGGACGGGCGGTTGCAGGCAGGGATGCGCGATCACAGCTTCTGTACGTCCGGTGGGGACACAGAGGTCCGCGTTACCCTGCGCCCATGAGCGAGCTGGCGCGCACGCAGGAGCGGGAGGGCGAGCAGAAGGAGTGGATGGCGCGCACGCTCGTCGTGCTCCAGGCGCCGCGGGGCGTGTTTGCGGCGCTGCGGGACGACTCGCCGGCCGCGTCTGCGGCGCGCTCGGAGGCGGTGCTGGCGCTCGTGATCCTCGCCGGGATGGGACTGCTCCTGCTGACCCCGGAGGCGGGCTCCGTGCTGGACAGCTCCGAGTACGACGGGGCGATCTTCGCGATCTGGCTCTTCATCGTCGGCGGCGCCATGGGCGCGGCCGTCTACTGGGGGCTCGGCGCGATCGTCTACGGCGCGACGGGCTGGCTCGGGAGCCTCGGGTCGTACAGGCGCGCGCGGCACCTGGTCGGGTTCGCGCTGGCCCCGCTTGCGCTCTCGCTCGTCGTGATGCTGCCGCTCCGCCTGGCCTTCTTCGGTGGGGACGCGTTCAGGTCGGGCGGCTCCGATTCCGGGACGCGCGGGCTCGCGCTGGCGCTCCTGGGCTGGGCGTTCGCCGCCTGGGCGGTCGGGCTCGCGGTCGTCGGGGTGCGCGCGGTGCACGCCTGGACGTGGGGGCGGGCGCTGGCTGCGAGCGGTACGTGCGCGGCCGTCGTCGCGGTGATCGGGCTACTCGAACTGCTCGTTCGTCACGCCTAGCTCGAACTGCTCGAGCTCCGCCTCGTCCATCGAGTAGGAGTGCTCATCGTCCGGGAACGTCCCGCTGCGGACGTCGTCCGCGTAGGCCGCGAGCGCATCGCGGATCTCCCCGGAGAGGTTGGCGTAGCGCTTCACGAAGCGCGGGAGGTGCCCCTCCGTCAGGCCGAGCAGGTCGTGGTAGACCAGCACTTGCCCGTCGCAGCCGGCGCCTGCGCCGATCCCGATCGTGGGGATCGTGACCGTCCCGGTGATACGCGTCGCAACCGCCGCAGGCACCGCCTCGAGGACGAGGGCGAAGCAACCGGCCGCTTCCAGCTCGCGAGCCTCCGCCACGAGCTCCAGGGCCGCGGAGGCCGTCTTCCCCTGCGTGCGGAAGCCGCCGAGCATCGTCGCGGACTGCGGCGTCAGGCCGATGTGCGCCATCACGGGGATGCCCGCAGCGACGATCGCGTGCACGCGTGACACCGAGGTGCCGGCGCCCTCGAGCTTGACGACGTCCGCGCCCCCCTCCTTGACGAAGCGGATCGCCGTCTCGACTGCCTGCTCGTCCGACACCTGGTAGGAGCCGAACGGGAGGTCACCCACGACTATGGGGCGCCGGGCCGCGCGCGCAACGGTCCGCGTCAGGTAGAGCATCTCCTCGACAGTGACCGGCACTGTGGTCGACTCGTGGCCGAGCACGACCATCGCGGCCGTGTCCCCGACGAGCAGGATGTCGATGCCGGCGTCCTCGGCGAAGCGCGCCCCGGGGGCGTCGTAGGCGGTCACCATCACGATCCGGTCGCCGCGGCGCTTCATCGCGGCGAGCTCGGGGAGGGCCAGCTTGCCTGCGGGGGGAGTGCTCATGGCGTTGCTCCTTCCACGATTATGTTGTCGATCAAGCGGGTCGAGCCGACGCGGATCGCGGCTGCGAGGACGCGCCCGTCCTCGAGCGTGTCGACGTAGTCGACGGTGATCCCCGGGGCGGACGCGAGCCGGGTGCGGGCCTCCCCGACGGAGCCGGTCGCGAGCGCGCGGGGGAGGGCGAGCGCCTGCTCGCGCTCCGTGGCGGAGAGGTAGGCGTTGCGCGAGGAGAGGGCGAGCCCGTCCGCGTCGCGCACCGTGGGGAGGACGCACAGGTCGAGGTCGCGCTCCATGTTCAGGTCGCGCAGCATCTGACGCAGGACGGCGACCTGCTGCGCGTCCTTCTGGCCGAAGTAGACCGCCTGCGGGCGGACGATGTTGAAGAGCTTGAGGCAGACGGTCGCGACGCCGCGGAAATGGCCGGGGCGCGCCGCTCCCTCGAGGATCGCGCCGAGCTCCGTCACGTCCACCCAGGTCTGGTAGCCGGGCGGGTACAGCTCCTCCTGCGGCGGGACGAAGAGGTAGTCCACGCCTTCGGCGGCGGCAAGCGCGGCGTCGCGCGCCTCGTCCCGGGGGTAGCGGGTCAGATCCTCGGCGGGCCCGAACTGCGTCGGGTTGACGAAGAGGCTCGCGACGACGGTGTCGTTCTCCTTGCGGGCGGCGCGGAAGAGGCTGAGATGTCCCTCGTGGAAGGCGCCCATCGTCGGGACGAGGCCCGTCGTGAAGCCGACGGTCATCGGCTCCATCAGGGTGCGAAGCTCGTCGATCGTCCGGGCGATCTTCATGCGGCGACCTCGGTGGTGGCCGTGACGAGGGCGTCGAAGAGGGGCGCGAGCTCGGGCGCTGCCGCGGCGACCGCGGCACGCTGGCGCTCGACCGAGGCCCAGTCGCCGCGCTGGATCGGGCCGGTCAGCTCGAAGTCGTTCTCCATGGTGCGGCGCATCAGCGGGAGGAGCGCCTCCGGCGGCGCACCTGCTTCGGTGACGAGCCGCGCCGCCGTGGCGTGCAGCGTGACGAGGAAGTTGGAGGCGATCGAGGCGCCCGCGTGGTAGAGCGGGGCCTGCTCCTCGGCGAGGGCGAAGGGCCGGAGGCCCAGCAGCTCCGCCAGGGCGAAGCCGGTGGCGCGTGCCTCCTCGGTCTCGGCGCGGACCGCGGCGTACGCGCCGTCGAGCTGTTCCGCGCCGCGCCGGCGCACGAAGGTCTGCAGCGGATGGCAGGCGAAGCGCCTCGTGTGCGGGGCGAGCGCCGCGAGCGGCGTGGCGCCCGAGACGTGCGCGACCCAGGGGCCGGGCTCCACCGAAGCGGCGACGTCCGCGATGGCCGTGTCCGGGACGCAGAGGAGGACGAGCTCGGGCGTGGCGGCATCCGGGTCCAGGCCGCGCTCGCGCAACCGCGCCGCCACCGCCGAGCCCACGCGGCCCGCACCGATCACCTGCACCGATCCGATCATCCGAGCTCCAGTTCCGTAGCGGATACCGGGCTCCCGGAGCCTAGCCGATGCTGCGGTCGCGGCCGACCCAGAACGGGTCGCGGAGCTCCGTGCGCAGGACCTTTCCGGTCGGCCCGCGCGGAAGCTGCTCCATCCGGTCGATCCACTTCGGCCGCTTGTACAGGGAGAGCCGCTGCTCGCAGAACGCCAGGAGGTCGCCATCGGGCAGCTCGTCGCCAGGCCTGACCACGATGGCGGCCCGCACGGCCTCGCCAGAGACGTCGTCCGGCACGCCGAACACGGCGACGTCCGCGATCGAGGGGTGGTCTGCGATGACGTCTTCGACCTCGCGTGCGCTGACGGTGTAGCCGCCGCTCAGGATGCGGTCGTGCACGCGGTCGAGGAGGTAGATGTAGCCCTCGTCGTCGATGCGCGCGAGATCCCCGGTGCGGTAATAGCGCCCCCGAAACGCGGCGGCTGTCTCCTCGGGACGCTTCCAGTAGCCGAGGAACACGTACGGGGAGCGCACGTGCAGCTCGCCGACCTCGCCCGGCGCGACGGCCTGCCCCTCGCCGTCGAGGAGGACGATGCTGTTCCCGAGATAGGGGCGACCCACCGACTGGTGCTTGCGCAGCTGGTCTTCCGGATGCAGGCTCGCGATGACAGGTACCTCGGTGGAGCCATAGTCCTCCCAGAGGATGCCGTCGCCGATCCGCTCGATGGCTTCTTCCTTCGTAGCCTGCGAGAGCGGCGCGCCACCGCAGATGAGCCCACGCAAGGAGGTCAGGTCGGCGCGCGCGAGCGTTGCGTCGGGCAGCTCGAGGAGGGCTCGCAAGTGGGCGGGCGCGATGATCGTGGTCGTGATCTGCCTGCTCCCGATCATGCGCACGATCCGCTCCGGATGGAACATCGGGGCCAGGGAGCACGCTCCGCCGCCGAACAGCGTCGTGAGCGCCTTTCCCGAGCCGATGCCGTGCGCGAGCGAGCCGATGACCAGGTGGTGATCGCGCGGCGTGAAGAACCCGTACTCGGCGGCACTCACGAGGTACTGGAGGACGCGCGTGTGCTGGGAGATGACCGCTCCCTTCGGAACGCCCGTGCTGCCGGAGGTGTACTGGAGCCACGCCGCCTCGGTGCGTGACGGATCGACCTCCGGGCGGACCGGGCGGGCGCTCGCGAGCCACTCGTCGTAGTCGCGGCCGATGACGACGATCCGTACGTCGGCACCGAGGTCAGCTGCGCGCGCGGTCGCTTCGAGCGACTCGTGGACGAAGACCACGCGTGGAGCGCAGTCGTCGCAGATCTTCGCGAGCTCGGCCGCGGTCGCTCCGGCTGTGATCCCAACCGTGAGCACACCTGCCGCCGGGAGCCCGATCAGCAGCTCGACGTACTCCAGGCAGTTCGGCGCCAGGAGCGCGACCCGCTCGCCCGGCTCGAGGCCGAGCCCTTCGGCGGCCCCGCAGGCGACTCGCTCGATCCGCTCGGAGAGCTGCGCGAACGTCAGCGAGCTGCTGCCTGCCTGGAGGGCGATACGCGCCGGCGTCCGCTGCGCCCACTGGCGAATCCCGTCGGCGATGAGGAAGTCCAGCATCCGCTCGATTCCTACCACACCCGCGATCGTCCGGAACACGGGCAACCTAGCCGTCGCGTAAGGTCAGGCCGGGAATGGAGACTCGAGTCGAGACAGCGCCGGACGGAGCCGATCACGCGCTCCTGCAGTCGCTGAGGTCGCACGAGCACGCGACGCTGGGAATCCGCGAGACGTTCCTCACACCCGAGATCGGCGGCGCACCGACTGTCGCTGTCCTGGCCGAGCCGCTCGGTGCCGCGTCGGAGCTTGCCTGGCTCGTCTGCCACTCGCAGGGGCTCGAGCAGCGCTACATCGAGCCCCTCGAGGTCGAGATCGCGCGCACGCTGGCGGCCCGCGGCTTCCGCGTGCTGCGCTTCCACTGCCAGGGCTACGGGGACAGCGCGACGACCGACCCGTCGACGTCGCTGGCGAGTCATCTCCGCGACACGACCCAGGCCGTCGACCTTCTGCGCGAGCTCGGCGGCGCGAAGCTGGGCTTCGTCGGCGGTCGCTTCGGCGGTGCCGTCGCCGCGCTGATGGCCGAGCGCTGCGCCGCCGACGCCCTCGTCCTCTGGGATCCGGTCGTGACCGGGAAGGGATACCTGCGCAACCTGCTCCGGCAGGACGCGATCGCCGCACTGACGCAGCAGTCGTTCCTCGACGGCTGGAGCTACGGCAAGTGGGACGGCCAGCGCCGGGGCGCAGGCGACCGCGCCGAGCAGCTCGAGAGCAGCCGAGGCGCCGACCTCGACGGCCTGACGCTGAGCGGGCCGGCGGTCGACGAGCTCGTCCGGCTCGACCTCACGCAGGATCTCCACGCCTTCGACGGGGCTGCGCTCGTCGTCCAGGTGTCGCGCGCAACCACGATCCGGCCTGAGCTACGCAAGCTGGAGGAGCACCTCACGAGCATCGGCGCAACGTGCACGCTCGAGACCGCGGCGCCCGCTGCGGGCGAAGCGGCGCTCGGCTCGCCGCGCTACGTCGCGCGGGGCGACGATCCGGACGGGCGGCTCAAGCGCGACCTGCAGGCGCAGCTCTCGCAACGGCTCATCGGGTTGACCGCAGACTGGGTGGAGCGGGTGCAGTGCTGAGCGAGCATCCGCTGTTCGTCCCCTTCGGCGATGAGGTGCTCGCCGGTGTCGTGACGCTTCCGGACCGGCCCGCGCGAGGGATGGTGCTGCTCCTCCAGGGTCTCGGAGCTTCGTCCCGTGCGCACAAGTACCGCCTCTGGGTGCGCCTCGCGCACCGCCTCGCCGACCGCGGGATCGCCACGCTCCGCATGGACCTCCCGGGGATGGGCGACAGCACGGGCGCACTGCCGAGCGCCGTCGGCGAGCTGCCGACCGCGGAGCTGCGGGCGATGCTCGAGGTGGCCTGCAGCGCGGCTCGCGTCGACTCGTTCGCGCTCGCGGGACAGTGCTTCGGAGCCCAGGCGATCTTCGAGCTCTCGACGGACGTGCGCTGCCGCGGCGTCGCGTTCATCCTCTTCGACGACCCGCGCTACATCCTTCCGCAGCCAGGTGCTGCAACCGCACCGGTGACGAC
>JAWVDX010000029.1:0-6965 GCA_033857015.1 Gaiellaceae bacterium | reverse complement strand
CTGTCGCCTTCGTGCCGATCGCAGCGCCGACGCTGCCGGCGGACATGCCGTCCGCGAAGGCGATCTGGGCGATCGTCGCGCTCGCCGTCGTCTGCACCGCGCTCGCGTTCGTCCTCTTCTTCGCGCTGATCGCCGAGCTCGGGCCGGTCCGCGCCACGGTGATCACGTACGTCAACCCGGCCGTCGCAGCGCTCCTCGGCGTCACGCTGCTGGGCGAGGCGTTCACCGGCGGGATGGCGCTCGGCTTCGCCCTCGTGCTCGCAGGCTCCGCCCTGGCGACCCGCGAGTCGTCGCGCGGCCCCCGCGCGCCCGCGCTGGAACCGGCGTGACGCCGCTGCCCGTCTGACACGATGCGCGCGGATGCTGACCGCGCACCATGCCAACGCCTTCCTCGTCCTCGCCCTCGCCTTCGCCACCGCGCTCGCCGGCTTCGTCGCGTACCGCCGGCGCCGTGAAGCGGGGCGGCTGCTCACGCACCTCATCGCCCTCGTGCAGACGCTCCTCGTCGCACAAGTCGCGCTCGGGCTGCTGCTCCTCGGCCAGGACAGACGCGCGCACGACCACCTGCACTACCTCTACGGGACGCTGGCCCTGCTCGCGGTGCTGGCGCCCTGGTTCTACGCCCCCTCCGAGCCTCGAAGGAGGCTGGCCTGGTTCGCCGGCGCTACCCTGACGGCAGGCGCGCTCGCGACGCGCGCCTACATGACCGCATGAAGCGCTTCTTCGCCGACATGAACCCGACGGTGCGCGGCTTCCTGATCAGTGCGGCGATCGTGGCTGCGATCGTCGCCTTCAGGCCCGCGGCGATCACGTTCGGGATCGTGTGGCTCCTGGCACAGATCCTCTTCCTGATCGCGATCGGCTACCTCATCTATCGCTGGTGGCGCGAGCACCGCGGCGAGATCGCGCTCTGGCCCGGACGTGCCAAGTGGGGGTTCTACGCCGCAGCCGCGGTGATCGCCGTCGAGCTCTTCATCGCCTACGCCCCGATCGGCGCCAACCTCTCCGGTCTGCCCTTCCTGGCCTGGATTCTGGGCATAGCGATCTGCGCCTACGCGATGTGGCGCATCTGGCGTGACGAGCACACCTACGGTTACTAGCCGGCTCTAGCGCTCGGCGAACGCAGCCAGCTCGTACGCTGCCGCAAGAAGCCGCTCACGCTCGAACGCGTCGACGTCGTCAGCCTGGAGGAGCTTGCGCTCCACGTCGGCCAGCTCGACGCCGCGCGCGATCCGCGGCTCCTGCAGTAGCGGCGAGCGCGCGACAGCGTCGACGAGCTCCCAGTTCAGATCGGACCCCATAGGTCTCATTGTCGTCTCGAAGTAGGTCTTCCGACCTAGCTCGATCGAGTGATCAGCGCTTCTGCGCCGTCCAGCGCGTCGAGCGCGCTGCGGATCGCGACCCTGCGCCCGACGAAGATCGGCGTGTCCCGCTCGGTGTAGCGGCTCGCCTCGCTGTCGCGCAGGGTGAGCATCAGATGCATGAAGTCGGCCGGCTCGTCGCACTCGAAGGCGGTCATGAATTCCTGGTCGTCGATCCCGAAGGAGTAGGTCGTGTGGTTGTGGATCGTCGGGAACTCGCCGCCGATGCGGATGTGCTCGTCCATCGCCCGCTGCCTGTCCTCGAGGGACAGTGCATACCAGGGGCGGATCTTCACGAAGGGGTAGACGACGAGATACGGCGAGTTGCGCGGGTTGATGCGCCGCGCGCGCCGCGCCGAGGTGTACTGCGAGGCCTTCGTCGTCGCGAGGTAGGAGTACGGGGTCTCGAGCCAGCCGGCGAGCGGAGTCGCGTTGAGCGCGGCGCCGAGCTCGAGCAGATCCTCGTAGCGATCCGTGATCTTCCAGAGGAAGAAGTCGGTGTCCGGGCGGACGCCGGTCGTCGTGAACGCGGCAAGGTGCTCGAAGCGGGGCGTCAACTCCTCCACGGCCTCGGCGAAGGCGTCCTTGTGCGCGGCGCGCTCTTCGACCGGGAGCCGCCGCCACGCCGGGTCGACGCGGTAGAAGCCGTAGGCGACGTACTGTCCTCGGGGCGCCTCGTCCATCCCTGGATCGTAGCTAGGAGATGCGGAACGGAGCCGAGACGGCCCGCGTCGTCTTGCCACGATTCTGGTGCGACCACGCGATCACGGCGAAGCGATACTGGCCTGGGCGAACCCGCTTCGTGAGGTCGATGCCGATCGGGATGCCGCCAACCGCCTGTCCCGGAAGGACGACCGTCGGGCTGCCGGCGGGGAGCCGCTCGAGCCTCAGCCGGAAGTCGCAGGTGAGGTCGCAGCGCACGAGCGCGCGCAGGCTGCCGTCGCTCGTCCCGACGCGCCGGACGGTCGGGGTCGCCGTCAGCCCGAGGCCGCCGGTGCAGGTCGCGATCGCGCCGCCATGCGCCGAGAGGATCGCCGCGCGCACGGGGCCGAGGCTCGCCTTCGCCTTCCCGTTCACGTAGAAGAGGCCCGACTGCCAGCGCGCGAGGTCGTTCTCGTCGCTGACGTGGAAGAGCAGGATGCCGCGGACGGTCGGCTGGCAGTACGCGAGCGCGATCGCCTCGTGGTAGTAACGCGCCTGCGTGGCGTCGTCGACGGGGAGCGTCGCTGCGGCCTCCGTGCCCACGTAGAGCGGCGCCTTCGCCGCCGGGATCTTCGTCTCGACGCCGAACTCGTCGTAGAGGATCGGCAGCGTCGAGCCCAGCTGCGCCGTGCCGTCGAACGCCGTGCCGAGGAGCGCGACGAGCTTCGCGTAGTCCGCGAGCGCGATCGTGGTGTTCGTCGGATGCGTGCCGGTCAGCGGATCGACGCTGGAGTTGTCCTCGTAGGGATGGAACGCGAGCTCGTCCATGATCGGCGCGGTCCGCCCGCTCGCGCGGTAGACGAGGCCGAGATCGGTCAGGAAGCGCGTGGGCGAGTGCGTCTTGCGCGCCGCGGTCGGATTGTCGCCGCCGCGCGGCGAGAGGCCGATCCCGCCCACGACGACCGCCGGATCGGCGGCCTTCAGCGCGTCGTAGGTCGTGGCCAGCAGCGCGAAGAAGTCGGTTGCCGCGGCGTCGGAGCCGTCGTCGGCGAACTGCGGCAGCCAGAAGCGGTTCAGGTTCGGCTCGTTGCCGACGATCACCTCGCGCACCGCCGGGTTCTCCTTGAGGACAGAGGTCGCGAACGCGGCGAAGTCCGCTCGTTGCACGTCGGTCAGCGGCGTCTGGCTCGACCCGCGCGGATAGATCGACACGAGCGGGTGGATGCCGTTCAGGCCGGCCGCGTCGATCGCGTTCTTCAGCCGCGCCGCCGCATCGACGGTCTGCGCTGTCTGACCGCGATCCCAGAGCGCCGTCAGCCGGATGGCGTTGAAGCCGGCGAGCTTCGCGAGATCCATCTGCGACTTCGCCAGGGCCAGTGACGGCTGCTGGGCCGAGTCCTCGCTCGCGCCGATCAGCATGTCCGGACCGCCCGCGAGCGCAGCCGGCGCAAGGCCGAGCATCGCCAGCGCCGCGATCGCCGCGATGAAGAGCCGCATACGGCCAAGGGTAGCCTTGTTGGGATGAGGAGTCACGTCGAGGAACAGCTGCGCGGGCTGCCGGCCAAGCCCGGCGTCTACCTCTTCCGGGACGAGCGCGGAGAGCTTCTGTACGTCGGCAAGGCCAAGTCGCTGCGCCCCCGCGTGCGGAGCTACTTCCAGCGCTCGAGCGACACGCGGGCGACGATCGCGCAGCTCCCCGAGCGCGTGCACGACATCGAGGTGATCGTCACCGGCAGCGAGGTCGAAGCCCTCCACCTGGAGCAGAACCTCGTGAAGCGGCACCGCCCGCCGTTCAACGTCCGGCTGCGCGACGACAAGTCGTTCCCGTACATCGCGGTGACCATCCAGGACGAGTACCCGCGGGTCATGTTCACGCGCGAGCGCAAGCACCGTCCGGGCGTCCTCTACTTCGGCCCGTACGCCAACGCGAAGAAGGTGCGCGAGACGCTCGACGTGCTGAACCGTGTCTTCCCGTACCGCCCCTGCGAGGGCCCGAAGCCGGGACGGCACAGCGGGATCCCCTGCCTCGACTACCACATCGAGCGTTGCCTGGCCCCTTGCGTCGGGTACGTCTCCAAGGAGGACTACCGCGCGATCATCGACAGCGTCGTCGAGTTCCTCTCCGGCGAGACGCGCCCCATCCGCCTCCAGCTCGAGCAGCGGATGAAGGAGGCGGCCGCCGGCGAGCGCTTCGAGGACGCCGCCCGCCAGCGCAACCGGCTGTTCGCCGTCCAGCACTTGCTCGAGCGGCAGAACGCGGATCGCCGCACCGTCGGCAGCGCCGACGTGATCGGCTTCGCCATCGAGGGCGACCACGCCGCGGTGCAGCTCTTCCCGATGCGCGACGGCAAGCTGATCGACCGCTACGCCTTCCACCTGGAGAACGTCGCGGAGCAGGAGACGTCCCGCATCCTCGAGGCCTTCTGCCTCGAGTACTACGGCTCCGCGCCCAGTGTGCCGCCGCAACTTCTGGTGCCGCCGGAGGCGGGGGACACGTCCGTGCTGGAGGCGTTCCTCTCCGAGCAGCGCGGCGCGCGGGTGGAGGTGCGCGCGCCGGAGCGCGGCGAGAAGCGGCGCCTCGTCGAGCTTGCGGTGCGCAACGCGCGCTACGCGCTCGAGTCGGAGTCGCTGCGCCACGAGTCGCGCCGCCAGCGCCGCGTGGAGGCGCTCGAGGAGCTGCGCGAGGCGCTCAACCTGGAGAGCCTGCCGCTGCGGATCGAGTGCTACGACATCTCGAACCTGCAGGAGTCCGAGCCGGTCGCCTCGATGGTCGTGTTCGAGGACGGCGTCCCGCGCAAGGCCCATTACCGCAAGTTCGCGATCCGGGGCCTCGACGGCGGACAGGACGACTTCGCCGCGATGGGGGAGGTGATCGCGCGGCGCTTCGCCCGTCTCGCGGACGCCGACAACGGCGGCGCGGACTTCGACGAGAGCTTCGGCGCCACGCCCAACCTCGTCGTGATCGACGGCGGGAAGGGACAGCTGGCTGCGGCGCTGGCCGCCATGCAGGGGTACGACCTGCCCCGGGTGGCGGTCATCTCCCTCGCCAAGCGCATCGAGGAGGTGTTCGTCCCGGACCGGCCGGAGGCGATCCTGCTCGATCCGCGGAACCCCGGCCTGCAGCTCCTGCAGCGGATCCGCGACGAGGCGCATCGCTTCGCGCTGGGCTTCCACCGCCAGCGCCGCGGGGTCAGCTCGTTGCGGACGATCTTCGACGAGCTGCAGGGTGTCGGGCCCCAGCGGCGGCGGGCGATCCTCCAGCATTTCGGCTCGCCCGACCGGTTCGTGGCGGCGAGCCAGGAAGAGCTCGAGGGCGTGCCGGGCCTTCCGGCCAAGACGGCACGCGCGATCTACGCGCAGCTCCACAAGACGGGACGCGGCTAGCGCTCCGTCATCGGGTGCTACGGGTGGATGGGCGCGACGGAGGCCAGAAGGGCCAGGGTCGATGCGGCGATGGTCAGCAATCTCATGGCTCAAGGCTACGGGTCGCCTGTTAGCCCCCCGGACGGCTGACGTAAGGATCCAGTTAAGGAAGCTCCAACGGAATGAAGCTGGGCTGGGCGAGCGTTCAGGAATGTAGCCCGATCGTCTGGACTTACGGCGGGGCGAACCACGGGTATCGCCGAACATCCCCCGTCTCGGTCATTGTCAAGCTTCCCAACTGCCGCGAGCCGATGAAGTAGTCGTATGCCTCCCAGTCGACGGGATCCGGTCCATCGCAACTGGCCTCGATCTCGTCTCGCCACGCTGGAAGGACGGGATAACCGTCTGTCGCATCTTCTCCGACTAGGCGAGAGATCGCGGCTGTGTCCATGAAGACACGCCGATCGTAGGCCAGCCACTCGGTCTTCTTGTCGAAGCCTTCCAGGAACCAGCCAAAACGCTTCCCGGCGGCGTCGACGTCAACGTCCATCAGCACCCATCACGACGCCGAAGTCTCGCACGCCTGGCACGGCGTCCGGGTGCATCCGCCGGGCTACTCGTTTCAGAGCGGGTGGGGGTCGCTCGCGGCGACGGTGGGCGGGCCCCGCCCCGCCCCGGTGGGTGAGTGTTCAGGAATGACGCCAGAACTGCCTCTATCCTGGCGAAATGAATGCCGACTGGCGGCTGACCACGCAGGAGGAGTACCTAGGAGCGGCAAGCTTCGTGCGCAAGCCCTACAGCGCCTGGACCGAAACCTGGGACCACGACCATTGCGAGTTCTGTTGGGCCAAGTTCATGGAGGCAGGGTCCCCAGCTGTGGAGCCACATCCCCCTCACGATTCGGCGCTCACGGAGGGCTACGCCGCCATCGGCACCGGTCCTAAGGGCGAGAACGACTATCACTGGGTTTGCGAGACGTGCTTCGAGGACTTCCGCGAACGATTTGGCTGGGTTGTTTCCTCACCGGCGGCGTAGCCAATCTGAGCTGCGCGAGCGTTACTAAATGTTCCCTGAAGAGCTAACCCGCTGCGTCGCGCTCGGCCGCGTCCAGCAGTGCCGCGGCCAGATTTCTTGCTTGGGTCTCGCTCAGCTCGACTGGATCGCCCTGGGCGGTTACAGCCTTGAGCGTGATTCCTCCGGAGGGATCGAGCCAAAGGTGTACGTCATCGTCCACCTGCCAACTGTCGTTCGGAATATCCGCCATCGGCGGACCCTATGTGACGGTCGGGATACAGCTCGGTCGGCTGGCGGGGCGTCATCCCGCTGGAGCTTCTAAGCCTCAGCCTCCT
Organism: Gaiellaceae bacterium; assembly: GCA_033857015.1. Classification (GTDB taxonomy): domain Bacteria; phylum Actinomycetota; class Thermoleophilia; order Gaiellales; family Gaiellaceae; genus JAWVDX01. The sequence goes on along the minus strand of JAWVDX010000029.1, from coordinate 250 downwards.
GCAGCCGCGCGAGATGGCGCCGCCAGCCGAGCGCCAGCGCCGCGAGGGTGCCGAGCGCGAGGTTCACCGCCAGGAGCATCGTCTGCATCCCCACGCTGAAGGCGAGCGTTCCGGTCTTCGAGGCGACGTCGCGGAAGAGGTACAGGAGCAGCGCCTGCGCGGTGCCGATCCCCCCGGGGCTGAACGGGAGCGCCGTGGACAGGTCCTGCGTGATCTGCGCGAGCGCCGCGTTGTGGAGGGTCGCCGGCAG
>JAWVDX010000028.1:0-5930 GCA_033857015.1 Gaiellaceae bacterium | reverse complement strand
GCTAGTCGAATTCCTCAGCTGAGCAGGCGCTCGAGGATCAGCGCGACGCCGTCCTCGTCGTTCGACGCGGTGATCTCGTCCGCCACCGCGAGCGCCGCCGGATGCGCGTTCGCGACCGCGACCCCGTGGCCGGCCCACTCGAGCATCGGCACGTCGTTCACCATGTCGCCGAACGCGACGACCTCCTCCAAGGAGATCCCGAGCTCGGCGCAGAGGTTCGCGACGGCGAACGCCTTGGTCACGCCCGCAGCGGAGATCTCGACCAGCGCCGCGCCCGAGAAGGAGACGAACGCCTCGTCGCCGGACAGCTCCCGCGCCAGCTCGTAGAGCGTGTCCTGCGCGAACTCCGGGTGCTTGAAGATCAGCTTCGTCACGCGGCGTCCGGTCGCGAAGTCGAGCGCGTCCGCCTCGGTGAAGTCCTCCGGCACCGCCCAGAGCGGGACGTAGTGCTCCTCGCGGAGGTACTGCCGCTCGCTCTCGCAGGAGAACGCGACGCCCGGTACCCGCTCGCGCAGGGAGCGGACGAGCCGGCCCACGAGCTCGCCGTCGAGCGGATGGTGCGCCAGGATCTCGTCGCGCGCGACGTCGTAGACGAGCGCTCCGTTGCAGCAGACCGCCAGCGGGTCGGCGTCGAGGTCGAGACCGAGCTCCTCCATCGGCGGCTGGAGCCAGCGGGGCGGCCGCGCGCTGACGAGCAGGAGCCGGATCCCGGCGCGCTGAACCGCGGCGAGCGCCGCGCGCGTCCGCGCCGAGGCGGTGCCATCCGAACGCAGGAGCGTCCCGTCCAAGTCGCTGGCGACGAGACGCACCTGAGCTCGCAAACTCAAGCCTGGACCGGCTCCTCGAACTCGGCGAAGGTGGACTTCGCCGTCTCGTACCACTCGGCCGGCACGGTCTTCAGCTCGGCGGTCGCCTCCTTCAGGGAGACGGACACGATGTCGTCGCCGCGCAGCGCCGCCATCTGGCCGAACTGCCCCTCGTGGACGAGGTCGGCCGCCTTCAGCCCGAAGCGCGTCGCGAGGACGCGGTCGCGCGCCGTCGGCGTCCCGCCGCGCTGCACGTGACCGAGCGTCGTGACGCGCGTCTCGTAGCCGGTGCGCTTCTCGATCTCGCGGCCCAACACCTCGCCGACACCGCCCAGGAGGACGTGCCCGAAGAGGTCCGTCGCCGGCGCCTCCTTCGCGATCTCCTGCTCCTCGCCCGAGTCGAACGCGAGCTTGTAGCCCTCGCTGACCACCACGATGGAGAAGCTCTTCCCGCTTTCGTGACGCGTCTTGAGGAGCGCGCACGCCTCCTCGACCGTCATGCGCTGCTCCGGGATGAGGATCACGTCGGCGCCGCCCGCGATGCCCGAGTGGATCGCGATCCAGCCCGCGTGGCGGCCCATGACCTCGACCACCATCACGCGGTTGTGCGACTCCGCCGTCGTGTGGAGCCGGTCGATGGCCTCGGTGCAGATGGAGACCGCCGTGTCGAAGCCGAAGGTGTAGTCCGTTGCCGCCAGGTCGTTGTCGATCGTCTTCGGGACACCGACGACCGGGAAGCCGAACTCCTCGTAGAGCTTGGCCGCGACGCCGAGGGTGTCCTCGCCGCCGATCGCGACCAGCGCGTCGAGGCCCTCGCGCTCGAAGTTCTCGCGCACGCGATCGACCCCGCCGTCGAGCTTGTACGGGTTCGTGCGCGTCGTGCCGATGATCGTCCCGCCGCGGGGCAGGATCCCCGAGATCTGGCTCGGCCCGAGCGGCTGGAAGATCCCGTCGACGAGCCCGCGCCAGCCTTCGCGCGCCGCGATGACCTCGTAGCCCCGCGCGAACGAGCGCCGCGCGACCGCTCGGATCACCGCATTCAGCCCGGGACAATCGCCTCCGCCCGTGAGGACAGCAACCTTCTTCGCCATCAAACTCTCCTTAGTCCGGTGTCCAGCGGCTCGGTAAGCCCCAATGCCGAAGGTGGGAATCGAACCCACACGGGCCGGAGCCCACTGGATTTTGAGTCCAGCGCGTCTGCCAGTTCCGCCACTTCGGCGCCGAGCTGCATTGTAGTTCGCTGGCCGCGCCCATTGCTGGCCAAAGTGAAGTGGCGGGACACTTGCGCTTCCGATATCTCCACCTGGATACTGGCGGCGCCGGGTCGGTGATCCCGGACCGCCGGGGCACCCGGAACTCACGTGAACGGAGGAGAGATGCTGAGAACAAGAGCGCTCGTTGCCCTTGTTGCCGTTGCCGTCCTAGCCGCGATCCCGGCTACGAGCCTGGGTAAGAGCGCGAGAGCCGGCGCCACGCCTTTGCCGTCGTCCGCTTGCGGCCCGCTCCAGTACAAGGGCTCGGGGAGCCCTGACAAGATCATCGCCTCTGACCTGCCGCTCCAGGGCGCGAACCGCGCGCTCACGACGGAGATGGCCTCCGCCGTGCAGTTCATCCTCTCCCAGCACGGCTGGAAGGCCGGGAAGTACAAGATCGGCTTCCAGTCCTGTGACGACTCCACCGCCTCCGCAGGGAGCTGGGACTCGGCCAAGTGCACCTCCAACGCTCGCGCCTATGCGAACAACAAGGACATGATCGGCCTCGTCGGCACGTTCAACTCCGGGTGCGCGAAGCTCGAGATCCCGATCCTCAACCGCGCATCCGGTGGGTCGATCCCGATGGTCAGCCCGGCAAACACGTACCCGGGCCTCACGGTTGGCGGCCCCGGCACCTCGAAGGGTGAGCCGGGCGTCTACTACCCGACCGGCAAGCGCAACTATGCGCGCGTCGTCTGGTCGGATCGCTTCCAGGGCGCCGCGAACGCCGTCTTCACCAAGGAGAAGGGCGTCAAGAAGGTGTTCATCCTGAACGACAAGGAGACGTACGGCATCGGCATCGCCACCCTCTACCGGCGTGCGGCCGGCAAGGTCGGCGGGATCAAGGTCGTCGGCTTCCAGGCCTGGGACAAGGGCGCGACGAGCTACGAGTCGCTGGCCAGCAAGATCAAGGGCAGCGGCGCCGACTCGGTGTTCCTCGGCGGCATCGTCTGCAACAACGGCGGCAAGCTGCTGAAGGACCTGCGCAAGGTGCTCGGGGCCAAGTTCGGCATCTTCGGCCCTGACGGCTGGACGCCGATCGACGACGCGACCATCAAGCTCGCCGGTCCCGCCGCGAACGGCATGTACATCAGCCAGCCTGGCATCCCGATCAGCAAGCTCTCGGGTGCCGGCAAGAAGTGGGCCGCAGCCTTCGCGAAGTCGCGCGGCGGCAAGCAGCCGGATCCCTACACCGCGTACGCGGCCCAGGCGGCCGAGGTGCTCCTCACCGCCATTGCCAGCTCGGACGGCTCGCGCGCCAGCGCGTCGTCGAAGCTGTTCGGGACCACGATCACGAACGGGATCCTGGGCAACTTCAAGATCGACAAGAACGGTGACACGACGCTCGGCACGGTCACCTTCTGGGTCGTGAAGAACGGCAAGTCCCAGGTGGTCAAGACGATCACGCCGAAGCTGAGCCTGGTCGGCTAGGAAAGACCGCCAAAAGCAGCGAAGATAGCGACCGGGGGAGGGCACGACCTTCCCCCGGTCGCACATCTATGGAACTTCCCGCCCCGCCTCTCCCCAACCAGTCGCCGCTCCGGCATGTGCCCCAGGTCGCCCTGGTGGCCACTGGGCTCCTCTTCGTCGGGCTCATCCTCTTCTGGCTCATCGCCAACTTCGTCGACAAGCCGGCGGAGTTCTACAACCTCTTCCTGATCGGGCTCACGAACGGCGCCGTCTACGGGCTCGTCGCGCTTGGCTACTCGCTCGTGTACGGAATCCTCGAGCTGATCAACTTCGCGCACGGCGACGTGTTCATGCTCGGCGGGATGCTGACGGCGAGCCTCGTAGGCTGGTGGGGGCTGGCCGGCGAGAGCGGCCTCGCCCTCTGGGTCGGGATCATCGGCCTGCTGGTCTGCGCGATGGCCGGCTGCGCGCTCCTGAACACGGGGATCGAGCTCGTCGCCTACCGGCGCCTGCGCAACGCGCCCCGGCTCGCGCCGCTGATCACGGCGATCGGCATGTCGTACGTGCTGCAGAACGTCGGTCTGATCTGGAAAGGATCGCGTCCCGTCTCCGTCCCGTCGATCCTGCCGCAGGGGACAGTCTTCACGCTCTGGGGCGTCTCCTACACATGGGACAAGTTCATCGTGATCCTGTTCACCGTCCCCGTGCTCATCGTGCTCGTGCTGCTCGTCCAGCGCACGCGCCAGGGCAAGGCGATGCGCGCGACCGCCCAGGATCGTGACGCCGCCGCGATGATGGGCATCGACGTCAACCGGACGATCTCCTTCACCTTCTTCATTGCCGGCGCGCTCGCCGGCGCCGGGGCGCTCCTGTTCGCGCTCTACGCGACGAACATCCGCTACTACGAGGGCTTCCGGCTCGGCCTCTTCGCCTTCACGGCCGCCGTCCTCGGCGGCATCGGCAACCTGCCGGGCGCCGTGCTCGGCGCGCTCGTGATCGGTCTCGTCGAGTCCTTCAACAACGGCTTCAGCCTCTACACGCCCGGAAGTGACTGGACGCAGTCGATCGTCTTCGCCGTCCTCATCGTGATTCTCGTGTTCCGCCCGGAGGGTCTGCTCGGCGAGCGGACGCCGGAGGGCGGATGATCAACGCGCTCCGCGAGATCGGTCGCTGGCCGGCCGCCGCGCGGGAGCACTGGCGTAGCCTCCCGGCCAGGCGCACGCGGCTCTGGCTGATCGGGCGCGTCGTGCCGCCCGTGCCGACGCTCCTCGTCTGGGCGGCAGGATTCGCAGTCGCGCTGCTCGCGTGGGGCCCGGGGAGCTACAACGCGACGCTCGTTCTCGCGGTGCTCGTCGCCTTCGTGCTCTGGCTCGTCCCGCCGCTCCCGCGCACCTTGCTGCTTCCCGTGGCCGTCATCGCCCTGGCCCTCGCCTACCCGCTCTACTTCGAGCACCTGTTCCAGGTGCCGGTCTTCGAGTCGTTCCCGAACCTCGATACCGCCGTCTCGATGCTTGTCTTCATGACGATGGCGATCGGCCTCAACATCGTCGTCGGCTATGCCGGGCTGCTCGATCTCGGCTACGTGGCCTTCTACGCCATGGGTGCCTATACGGCAGCGTGGCTTGCGTCCGCGCACTTCAACGTCGACTTCAGCTTCGGCGCGGTCGGCGTGACACCCGGCCTCGGCGGCATCCACATAGCCATCTGGCTCGTCCTCCTCGCCGCAGGCTGCCTGACCGCCCTCGTCGGTGTGATCATTGGACTGCCGACGTTGCGCCTGCGCGGGGACTACCTGGCAATCGTCACGCTTGGCTTCGGCGAGATCCTGCCGCAGATCGCGCGCAACGGCGACAACCTCGGCGGCTTCAACCTGACGAACGGCGCGCAGGGGATCAACCCCATCGACTCGGCCGGCTTCGGCAGCTTCGGCACGCACATCGGGTTGCCGAACGCCTACATCAGCGACCCACTCGCGAGTCGATGGCACTACTGGACGCTGCTCGGGATCCTCGTCCTGACGGTCGTCGCGAGCCTGCACCTGCGCGACTCGCGCCTCGGCCGCGCCTGGATCGCGATCCGCGAGGACGAGGTCGCCGCTGCGGCGATGGGCATCCCGCTCATGCGAACGAAGACCTGGGCCTACGCGGCGGGAGCCTTCTTCGGCGGTATCGCCGGCGCCTACTACGCGACCTACAAGAACGCGGTCTTCCCGGACGACTTCAAGCTGGAGTTCTCGATCTTCGTGCTCTCCATGGTGATCCTCGGCGGGATGGGCAACGTCTGGGGCGTCATCGTCGGCGGCGGTTTCCTCGCCTTCCTGAACTACGCCGGTCTGAGCCAGATCGGTGACTGGCTGAACCTGAAGTTCTCGCAGGAGCGTCCCGGCCACGTGCTCGGACTGTTCCACCACGACATCCAGCTCCCGCTCTATGCCGGTGGCATCTTCGGGTTGATCCTCGTC
>JAWVDX010000027.1:0-2632 GCA_033857015.1 Gaiellaceae bacterium | reverse complement strand
GCCTCCGAGGTCGTCGTCGGCCTTGGCCTCATCGTGGCGATGGCGCGCAAGAACATCGAGCTCGACGTCGACAAGCTCGCGAGGTTCCGCCGATGAGCCTGATCGGCTTCGGCGCCTGGCTCTGCCTGCTCTCGCCGCTCGCCGGCGTGACGCTGATCGGTTTGGCGGGGAACCAGCTGCCGCAGCGGCTCGCGGGCCTGCTCGCGACCGCCTCGACCGCGCTCGCCTTCGTCGGGGCGGCGCTCTGCTTCGTCGGGCTGCACAACTCGCACAGCACCGAGCACAACCTCAGGGCCTGGACCTGGCTCGCCTCCGGCACCGGCTTCAAGACCGATCTCGGCCTGCTGATCGACCCGCTCAGCGTCCTGATGATGCTGATCGTCTCCGGCGTCGGCTCGCTGATCGTTGCCTACTCGATCGGCTACATGAAGGGCGAGAACGAGGAGCGGCGCTACTTCGCCTACATGGCGCTCTTCGTGTTCTCGATGCTGCTGCTCGTCATGGGCGGGAACCTGCTGCTCCTGCTCGCGGGCTGGGGCATGGTCGGGCTCTCGTCGTACCTCCTGATCGGCTTCTACCAGGATCGGCCAAGCGCGATCGCCGCGGCCAAGAAGGCGTTCGTCATGAACGCATTCGGCGACGCGACGATGGCGCTGGCGCTCTTCCTGCTGATCGCGCACAGCAAGTCGCTCTCGTTCGACGTCGGCGGCGACGGCGTCTGGAGCTCGATCGGGCACAACTCCTGGCTCGCGAACCTCGTGGCGCTCGGCCTCCTTGGCGGGGCGCTCGCGAAGTCGGCGCAACTCCCGCTGCAAACGTGGCTCCCGGACGCGATGGAGGGCCCGACGCCCGTCAGCGCCCTCATCCACGCGGCGACGATGGTGACCGCCGGCGTCTACCTGATCGCCCGTACTCACGTCCTGTTCGGACTTGCCCCGTACGTTGCGGACATCGCGGCAGGGATCGGTGCGGCGACGCTGCTCGTCGCGGGGCTGATCGCGCTCGTGCAGACCGACATCAAGCGGGTCATCGCCTACTCGACGATGTCCCAGATCGGCTACATGTTCGTCGCGGTCGGCATCGGCGCGAACGCGAACGGGATGTTCCACCTGATGACGCACGCCTTCTTCAAGGCGCTGCTCTTCCTCGCGGCCGGGATCGTGATCCATGCGCTCGGCGGGGAGCAGGACATGCGCAAGATGGGCGGGCTGCTCCGGCTCATGCCGTTCACCTGGCTCTGCTTCTGGATCGGCGGGCTCGCGCTCGTCGGCGTGCCGCCGTTTGCGGGCTTCTTCTCGAAGGACTCGATCCTGGCGGCTGCGCTCGAGCGCGGCGGCTTCGGCTACGTGCTCTTCGTCGCGGGCCTCGCGGGCGCGTTCCTGACCGGTCTCTACACCTTCCGGATGATCTTCATCGTCTTCGGTGGCGAGCAGTCCGCCTTCGTCACCGAGCACCACCACCATCCGCACGGCGGGGAGGAAGGGCCGCGCTGGATGACCATGCCGGTCGCCGTGCTGGCGGTGCTGTCGATCATCGGCGGCTTCCTCCAGTTCTCGCCGGTCTGGCACCCGCTGACCGACTGGCTCGAGAGCGCGGCGCCCTCGGCGGCCGAGGCGACGAACGCGCGCGAGGCGATCGCCTCCGTCCTGGCGGTCCTCCTCGGCCTGGCCGGGATGGCCGTCGCCTGGGCGATCTACGTCGCGAAGAGGCGCGCGGCCCTGCGGCCGTGGGCGCTGCTCGAGAACCTCTTCTACTTCGACCGCGCCTACGACTTCGTCTTCTACCGCTCCGCCGACCTCGTCGCGCGCCTCTTGCGTCGCGGGGTCGAGGAGCCGGTCATCCTCGGGAGCGGCGACCTGATCGGCGACTCGACGCTCCGTGTAGGGCGCGAGTCGACCGCGCTCCAGACGGGCCTGCTGCGCACCTACGTGCTGGCGCTCGCCGTCGGCGTCTCCGTCCTCGTCGTCGTCTTCCTGGCGGTCCGTTAGATGCTGCCGCACTACCAGTTCACGCTCGCGACAGCGCTGATCCTGATCCCGGCGATCGGGGCGCTCGGCGTCTTCGTGTACCCGGAGGAGTCGAAGATCGGGCGCTTCAACGTCGGCGTGGCCCCGCTCGCGCTGCTCGTCGCGCTCGTCGAGATCGCGGTCTGGATCCTCGCGGTGAAGCGCTTCGACTTCGCGCTGCCGAACGGCGTCCAGATGAGCCAGCACCACGCCTGGTACAAGGATCTCGGCGCCGCGTACGACGTCGGCTTCACCGCGGCGGGGCTCTGGCTGACCGGGCTCGCCGTCGTCGTCATGGCTGCGGCGATCGCCTACGCGTACTGGAGCGGCCGCGAGCGGACGAACGCCTACTACGGGCTGATGCTCCTGCTGACCGCGGCGATCGTCGGCGTCTTCGTCGCCCAGGATCTGCTGCTCTTCTACGCGTTCTTCGAGGCGATGCTGATCCCGCTCTACGTGCTCGTCGGCGTCTGGGGCGGCGCCGGCCGACTGCGCGCGACGCTCAAGTTCGTCGTCTACACGATGGTCGGCTCGTTGCTGATGCTCGCGGCGATCCTCGTCTACGGCGTCGGGCAGGGGACGTTCTCGATGGTCGACCTGGCGGCGTCGCACCCCAGCAACTCGAC